>CAJVZM010000101.1 GCA_913020475.1 uncultured Flavobacteriaceae bacterium | reverse complement strand
TAAAAGTTTTTAAGTACTTTGATATCATCGGGTGGAGATAGGTAGGAACCGAGTAAACAGCCTACTATTGAAATGACAAAAATGATAGGGAAAAAGTAAATATCAATCCAGTCTCCAAAAAAAATAAGCTTGGTGGTAGAGGCTAAAAGTCCTGACAGCATACCCCAAAAATAGCCGTAACCGTTGAAACGCCACCATACCCACTTTAACACATTAGCGGCAGTGTAGCCTCCATATAAAGAAGCTGTAATCCACAAAGTAATGGCATTTAGAGAGGAAGCAAAGAAACCAAAAAACACTCCGATCAAGACCAATAAAAAGGATGACAAATAGCCATAACGGACATAAGTTCTTTCGGACTTTCCAGGCAATAAGCTATTTTTTAGAAGGTCATTAGCAATGTAGGCGGGTGCAGCATTTATTACAGCTGCAAAAGTCCCCATAAAAGCCGCCATAAGCCCAGCCAATAGTAAGCCTTTCAGTCCTGAAGGAAGAAACTCCGCAATGGCTGTAGGCAGGATGGTTTCAAAATCAACCTGAGAGTTGGAAGCCATTTCGGGTGTGAGAAAAACAAGAGCCAAAACGGCAAAAGCAGCAATCATCAAATAACGAGGAGAGAACAAAACTGCAATGGTAAAACCACTCATTTTAGCAGCCTCAAATGGTGAGCGGCTAGAAAGCAATCGTTGCATATCATAGCCTGGAACAGGGCCTGCTAGACTGGAAAAAAAGCCCTTGAACAACATCATCATAAACAAAGGACCAATCCACTCAAAACCATCTACAGCTATTTTTTCATTTAGTTGAGGAAGTATTCCCGACCAATCCAAGTCGATCCTCCAACCAAAAAATAGATCTTCCCAACCTTGGGGTACCCCTTGCATGATCTGAGTATGACTTACTGCATTGAAAGCAATTACAGCGATGGCAATACTGGAAACCGTCATAATGAGATATTGAAATACTTCGGTTGCTACCACACTCATCATTCCCCCTCTGAGAGTGTATAAAGTAGTAATCCCAACTATGATCAGGGCGTATACGTTTTCCGAACTGATAGATAGTAATGAATGACTTAAGCTTAGATCCCATGGAAGTATCGTAGCACAAAATTTACCGATACCCTCAAAGAAATAAGCTATAGAACCTATCGCACTTATTACGGCAAAAATAATAATTATATTTTTCGACAAAAAACCTCCCCTGCCACTAAAACGGGTAAGAATCCAAGAGGCTCCAGTCATAACGTTGGAGCGCCTGATCCATACTGCCAAAAATATCATCACAAAAACCTGATTCCATACGGGCCATAGCCAAGGAATCCAAGCACTCTTTAGTCCATAAACAAACAAAAGGGTAACCGTCCACATGACACCAGAGATATCGAACATTCCGGAGGCGTTGGACAAACCCAAGAAATACCATTTGATTTTATTTCCTCCGAGAAAATATTGATCCAGATTGTTCCTCGCCAGTTGAGAAATCCACAAACCTACTCCAAGTACAAGTAAGAAATAGGCTATGATAATGGCAAAGTCTAATCCGCTGAGGTGCATAATCAACTAAATTTTACTTAACAAATGATCTCCCGGCATTTTCGACCCTAAAAGTTTCAATAAAGCCCCTATCTTGAAGCGTAACAAAGGCTGTCTTCCCGTCTTTGCCCCCAAAAGCTATATTTGAAGGTTTTTTGCCTTTCATCTGAACCTCCAATAGTAATACTCCATCAGGAGATAATTTTGCAACAGTACCTTTTCCGTATCGGGTGACATATAAGTTTCCATTTACATCGCAACGCATACCATCCATTCCAAAATCCTTAAATTGATGGAACAGCCTTTTGTTAGAAATATTTCCCTCACCATCAAGGTCAAAGGCCCAAACACTTTTTTGAACACTTTCATTTACATAAAGTGTCTTTTCATTAGGACTTACCTCAACTCCATTAGTCGTTCCCATATCATTTGCCAAAAGATGGAATTGATTATTTTCTACCCTCCATAATTGACCCGTACTGTTTTTCCAATTGGGATCTGAGGCAAACATCCTACCATTAGCACATATCGCCAAATCATTCGGCTGATTAAGTAATGAATCGTGCGCATAAACACTCACTTCTGTGGTTTGAATATTCACTTTCAAGACATTATGTCCTGTATAGTCTGCTAAGAACATACTTTGGTCCTCACCAAAACGGATTCCGTTGGCAGTGCTTCCCTCGGGTAAATGCTCAATAAATAAACTGAAATTTCCCTCCGTATCAACCTTGCCTACAGAACCGCTGTGAACAGGATTGACAAAATAAAGGTTCCCCTCTCGGTCAACTGCAGGCCCTTCAAGTCCTGAGGTAAATTCCCCTACAAAGACAAAATCCTGAGATTGATATAAGATTTCCCTCTTGTCACATGACATGAAAAACATCAACAATAAAGCAAGTTTCAATAATCTTGGATTTTTCATAAACATAAATTTCAATTTGTAAATTAAATAATTTAAATTTAATGTATGATCAAACTTAAATTAATCAGCTTAATATTATTCTCAATGTTGAGTTGTTCTGAGATGAAAACGAAAACCCAAAGTCTTGACGTTCCAAAAATTTCTATTAAAGATTCCCTGAGTTTTGACAACGTCTCGAGTATTCTAGAAAAAAATACTGCACTGAATAAAATTAATTGGTTGGAATGGAAAGAGTTTACCTACCGGCCTGAGGTTCAATTCAGAATTGCTCACGATGATAGTCTATTATTTATAAAATATTACGTCAAAGAAGAACATATCTTGGCCCTAAGAACAGATCCCAATTCTGCGGTTCATAGAGACAGTTGCGTTGAGTTTTTCGTAGATCCGATTCAAAATGGAAACTATTACAATTTTGAGTTCAATTGTATCGGTACAACTCATTTGGCTTATGGACCTCGCAGAGGAGAACGCACTTTTATCCCAGCTGAATTGATAGAAAATAAAATCAAAACTTGGTCCACTCTAGGTAAAGGATCTTTTGAAGAAAAATCGGGAATGTTTGATTGGGAAATGATAGTGGTTATTCACTCCTCCATTTTTACTCACAATGAAGGTTTAAGTTTTTCTAAATTAGTTTCCAATGCCAATTTTTATAAATGTGGTGACGATACAACAAAACGTCATTATCTAAGTTGGAACCCAGTAAAAACTC
>CAJVZM010000100.1 GCA_913020475.1 uncultured Flavobacteriaceae bacterium | reverse complement strand
ACGATCCCTCCAAAAATATTGACCAAAATAGCGGCCACATTAGGGTCTCTTAAGATCAACCGAAAGGCAGTTTCTACACGGGCAGCATCAGCAGTTCCTCCCACATCTAAAAAGTTGGCTGGAGATCCACCCGACTGTTTGATCAAATCCATGGTCGCCATGGCCAATCCAGCACCATTGACCATACAGCCAACATTCCCATCCAGTGCGACATAGTTTAGACCCACTTCTCGCGCCTCCACCTCAGTGGGATTCTCTTCGCTTAGGTCTCTAAGTTCGGCATAGTCTTTATGTCGAAACAGAGCATTGTCGTCCAAGGTTACCTTGGCGTCAATAGCGATGATTTTATCATCGGAAGTTTTTAAAACAGGATTGATCTCAAAAAGAGAGGCATCAGCACCCACATAGGCACTGTATAAGGCAGTGATGAATTTTACCATTTCCTTAAAAGCCACACCACTTAGGCCTAGGTTAAAGGCTACATTTCGAGCTTGGAAGCCTTGAAGACCATGCGCTGGATCTATTTCTTGAGTAAAAATCAATTCAGGAGTTTTTTCAGCTACTGCTTCAATGTCCATTCCTCCCTCGGTGGAATACATGATCATGTTGTTCCCAGTGGCTCGGTTGAGTAAGACCGATACATAAAATTCTTTGGGTTCTGAATCTCCAGAGTAGTAAACGTCTTCGGTAATCAATACCTTATTGACTCTTTTTCCCTCTGGCGGGGTTTGAGGAGTTACCAATTGCATACCGATGATTTGCTCGGATATAGATTTTACTTCATCTAGACTTTTAGCCAATTTGACTCCTCCGCCTTTACCGCGTCCTCCAGCATGAATTTGTGCTTTGATGACATGCCATGAGGTGCCTGTGTCGACTGTTAACTTTTCTGCTGCGGCAATTGCTTGGTCAGTATTGTTGGCTACAATACCCTTTTGCACGGCTACGCCAAAGCTTGCCAATATCTCTTTCCCTTGATATTCGTGTAGATTCATCCTTTGAATTTTATGTTCCAAAAATAGTAAATCACTACAGAATAATACCCTATTAGTAGAAAAGTATAATGTTACAAATAAAACAATAAGTTTGATTTTTATAACATCTGATGCTTTTAGACCATGATTTATTTTTTGGGGTTAGTTTTGTGATAGATTAAAATAGAAGAAAAGTGACAAATAATGATTTAGTGAATGTTGCCTCAGAGTTTGGTAATCCCGTTTATGTTTATGTTTCGGAAAAAATTGCATCTCAGTTTCAAAGATTGACAACTGCTTTTAGCAAAATAGGAAATCTTAGAATTAATTACGCCACCAAAGCCTTGTCCAATATCTCTATCTTAAAACTGATGCGACAAATGGGTTCTGGGCTGGATACGGTTTCCATTCAAGAGGTTCAATTAGGACTGGCTGCGGGTTTTGAACCCCAAGCCATCATCTATACCCCTAATGGTGTTTCTCTAAATGAAATTGAAGCAGTGGCTAAATTGGGAGTTCAAATCAACATTGACAACCTATCTCTTTTAGAACAGTTTGGTGCACGTCACCCCAAAACCCCGGTTTGTATCCGCATCAACCCCCACGTAATGGCAGGGGGGAATAGTAATATTTCTGTTGGACATATCGACTCTAAATTTGGCATCTCCATTCACCAAATCCCACACTTACTCCGTATCGTAGAAAATACCGCCATGAATATCAATGGCATCCACATGCACACGGGGAGTGATATTTTGGACATCGATGTTTTCCTTCACGCGGCAGAAATTTTATTCGATACCGCCAAGCATTTCAAGGGACTTGAATTTTTGGATTTTGGAAGTGGCTTTAAAGTACCCTATCATGAAAACGACATCGAAACCAATATCGAGGAACTGGGCGAAAAATTATCCGAAAGATTTATTGCCTTTTGTAAAGAATACGGCAGTGACCTCCAACTGATCTTTGAACCTGGTAAGTTTTTAGTCAGTCAGGCTGGGCATTTCGTCTCCCAGGTCAACGTAGTGAAACAAACCACCTCTACGGTTTTTGCACAAGTGGACAGTGGTTTTAACCACCTGATCCGACCCATGCTTTACGGTTCCCACCACCATATCGAAAACCTTTCCAATCCCAAAGGAAAAGAACGTTTTTACTCCGTGGTGGGCTATATCTGTGAAACCGATACTTTTGGTAGCAATCGAAAAATCGCAGAAATCACCGAAGGTGATTTATTGGTGTTTAGAAATTGTGGTGCTTATTGCTTTTCGATGGCCAGTAACTACAATTCCCGCTACCGTCCCGCAGAGGTATTATGGTACGAGGGTCAAGCCCATTTGATCCGCAAAAGAGAAACTTTTGATGACATCCTGCACAATCAAGTGGAGATAGCCTTTTCGGAAGTATCGAATTAATAGAATCAGTTTGTTAAGGTTGATGAATAACAATTTAATTGTTTAATACACTCTTATATGAATAGATTTAGGCAATCACCCCCGACCCCAATAATTCCTTTTCAAGATACCAAGCTACAAACTGACCCGAAGTAATGGCCGACTGGGGTTGATCAAATCTCACATAAAGTCCCTCAGTTTGTAAAATAAGGGTTGCTTTTTGTAAAGGCTGTCGGTATCGTATTCGCGCCATCACCTCCATTTCCATCCCTTCGTTAAGACTTAAATCCTTCCTTACCCAATGAACATCCTCACGATTGACTTTTAGCGCTTGACGCATTAGACCAGGATGATCTTTCCCTTGCCCAACATAGATCGCATTTTCTTTTACATCGGTATCAATCACAAACAGTGGTTCGGGTGTGCCTCCTATGGCCAGACCTTTTCTTTGACCAATGGTAAAAAAATGGGCTCCTTGATGGGTTCCCACTTGCTTTCCGTCGGTGGGTTGATAAATTGTTTTTTGCGATTGAGCAGTCATGCTTGAGGCTGGCTCCCTTCCCTCGTAAAAACTTTCAGAGATTTCTATGATATTTCCCATTTTGGGTTGCAACTGCTGTTGTAAAAAATCGGGTAAACTCACTTTTCCGATAAAGCATAGTCCTTGAGAATCTTTTTTCTCGGCGGTAACCAAATTCATCTCACGAGCGATCTCTCTTACCTCTTTTTTTTGTAGATGCCCGATGGGAAACAAAGTTTTGGCCAATTGATCTTGGGTCAGTTGGCAAAGGAAATAGGATTGATCCTT
>CAJVZM010000099.1 GCA_913020475.1 uncultured Flavobacteriaceae bacterium | reverse complement strand
TGTAAGTGACTAAAATAGCCTATTTTGCTGGAGGATGTTTTTGGTGTACAGAATCCATCTTTCAGAGAATAAAAGGTGTAATTGAAGTAGTTCCAGGTTACATGGGAGGACATATAAAAAACCCTGCCTACAGAGAGGTTTGTTATGGTAACACAGGTCATGCAGAAACTATCAAAGTGTTATATAATAAAGGTTTAGTTTCTTACAGTGAGTTACTCGAAATATTTTTTTTGACACATGATCCTACTACTCCCAACCGACAAGGGAATGATATAGGATCTCAATATCGCTCTGCTGTTTTTTACAATGACCTTGATGAAAAAAATCAAATTGAGGACTGTATCAATAAATTAGAGAAAGAAGCCGTGTTTGACAACCCGATTCTGACCGAAATTAATACGGATTGCACTTTCTATTCTGCGGAGATTGAACACCATAATTATTACAACCGAAACACTGAGCAGCCCTATTGTCAATTTCTTATAACCCCAAAAATAAAAAAATTCAACTCAATTTTTAATCAATACACCTCATAATAATGAATGATAATTTCAACGTCGATACTATACCTATTTCTGAAGAAATAAAAATTAACTTTTCAAAAATCATCAATCTTTTGGGAGAAAACACTGATAGAGAAGGACTCGAAAAAACTCCTTTACGCGCTGCCAAGGCGATGAAGTTTCTTACAGAGGGATATGAAAAGGATCCCATAAAAATTTTACAAAGTGCTATGTTTAGTGAGGATTATAATGAAATGGTTATTGTTAAAGACATAGAGTTGTATTCCCTTTGCGAGCATCATATGTTACCTTTTTTTGGCAAAGCACACATTGCATACATTCCCAACGGAAAAATTGTTGGTTTAAGTAAAATACCAAGGGTAGTAGATGTTTTTTCAAGAAGGCTACAAGTTCAAGAAAGGTTGACGGAACAAATACTGGATTGTATTAACGTTACTTTGGAACCTATTGGAGTGGGTGTGGTGATTGAGGCTTCTCACATGTGTATGATGATGAGAGGAGTTCAAAAACAAAACTCTACAACGACCACCTCAGGTTTTAGGGGCTCCTTTAAAGATAGAGATACTCGTAATGAGTTTCTAAATCTGATAACTTCAAGTTTGAGTTAATTTTTATTTTTTTTCTCAAATAGAAATTTCAGCCCCATCCTTTTTAAAATTTTTTTTTCAAATTCCCAAAAGAATTTGAATTGAAAGAACAGAGTTGCAACAATAATAAGCAATATCTGATAGATGGGAAAAATAATCAATATCCTTAAAAGGGTGTAAAAAACTTTACCAAAGGGAACTTCAACAAAGTCAGAGGGTTCAACACCTAAAAATTCGAGTAAGGGTGCTGCCAGTTCGGCGCTGCCAGTTCCTGTGATGGCAAAAACGATAAATATTACAACTAATTGTGTATTGGAGGTAATTCCCCATTTCTTTTTTAGGTATTTAATCATCGGGATTTAACCTAGGATTGAGATAATTTGTTTTCCCAACTCCTCACCAATTCTGTCTTGCGCCTCTAGGGTAGCGGCACCGATGTGTGGAGTTAGTGATATTTTGGGATGCATTAGTAATTTAACCTCAGGCTTGGGCTCGTTTTCAAAGGTATCCAAACAGGCAAAGGCCAATTTATTACTTTCCAAAGCACTGACTAAGGCAACTTCGTCTATTACTCCTCCTCTAGCAGCGTTAATGATTGCAGAACGGTCTTTCATCAAGCCTAACTCTTTAGAACCAATTACATAGTCCTTTTGTGCGGGAACGTGTAAACTAATAAAGTCAGATTGTTGTAAAACACTTTCCATTGAAATGGTTTTGATCGATACTTTTAGCGAAGCTCCATTAAATAAAGAAACTTCAATCTCGGCTGAATCAACATACTTGTCAGCTGAGACGACATTCATTCCCAAACCCAAGCCTATTTTGGCCACTTCTTGTCCAATTCTACCAAATCCAATGATTCCCATTGTCTTGCCTCTCAATTCGATTCCCTTAGCATAGGCTTTTTTTAGACCTTTAAAGTTAGACTCTCCTTCGAGTGGCATGTTGCGGTTGGAATCGTAAAGAAACCTTACACCGCCAAATAAATGGGCAAAAACCAACTCGGCTACAGAGGAAGAGGAGGCAGCAGGTGTATTGATTACACTCAATCCCTTTTCACGGGCATATTCCACATCGATATTATCCATTCCAACACCACCACGACCAATGACTTTGAGACTTGGGCATGAGTCGATCAAGTCTTTTCTTGCAGTGGTAGCACTTCTTACCAATAGAACTGTAATTTTTTTTTCATTGATGTAATTGATCAATTGTTCTTGAGCGACATTGGTAGTGATGACTTCAAAACCAGCTTCAGTTAATACGTCAATACCGGATTGAGAAATTCCGTCGTTTGCTAATATTTTCATTCTTGATTTATTGATTAAGCTTTTCTTTCAAATTCTTGCATGCAGTCCACCAAAACTTGAATGCTTTCGATGGGTAATGCGTTATAGATAGAAGCACGGTAACCTCCAACAGAGCGGTGACCTTTTAGTCCACTGATGTTGGCTTCGTTCCAAAGTGGGTCAAAAATTTCGGCCTGTTGATCGTCTTTTAGGTTGAATGTGGCATTCATATGACTGCGATCATAGGTATGAGCGAAACCTTCAAAGAGGGGATTTCTGTCGATTTCGTCATAAATTAAAGCTGCTTTCTTTTCATTTTGTGCACCCACTCCTTCCAAACCACCATGCTTGGCAATCCAACGAAGGTTTAATAAAACGGTATATACTGGGAATACGGGAGGTGTATTGAACATACTTTCAGCATTGGCCTGAACTTCATAGTTTAACATAGAAGGAATGACCCGACTCACTTTGTTGAAGGAGGATTCTTTGATCACAACCAAAGTAACACCAGAGGGTCCCATATTTTTTTGGGCTCCAGCATAAAACATATCAAATTTTGAATAATCAAAAGAGCGTGAGAAAATATCAGAACTCATATCTGCTACCAAAGGGACTTCGGTGTCGGGAAGTGTTTTGTATTGGGTTCCAAAAATGGTATTATTGGTGGTAATGTGTACATAATCCAAATCGCTCGATATCTCAAATCCTTTGGGGATATAGTTGAAGTTTTGATCCTTAGAAGAGGCCAATTCAACAACTTCTCCTAGAATTTTAGCTTCTTTAATGGCCTTGGTGGACCAGGTACCTGAATTGACATAGCCCGCCTTGTTTTCTAACAAATTGTAAGCTGTCATTAAAAACTGCATACTAGCACCTCCCTGAAGAAACATGGCCTTATAACCTTTTCCTTCCAAACCCAAAAGCTGGAGGGAGAGAATACAAGCCTCTTCCATAATGGCCATAAATTCACTGCTTCTGTGGGAAATTTCTATCAGGGATAAACCCATATTATCCAGTTCTAAAACTGCTTTTGCGGCTTCCTGAATTACTTCCTGAGGAAGAATGGCGGGGCCTGCACTGAAATTGTGTTTTTTCATATCAATTTTCAAAGTGCAAATATCAAAAGTTCAGTTCAAATATCAACTGAATAAGGATTAATTTTTATCAATTTTTTTAACAAAAAGGGGAGCTAATAAATCATTGTATTTATAGAGATAAAAGAAAGTCC
>CAJVZM010000098.1 GCA_913020475.1 uncultured Flavobacteriaceae bacterium | reverse complement strand
CTTACCCGAGGACGAAATTCACGAAATGGGAATATTGTTTCTCAATTATTTTATATTGAAATTTGGATACAAAACAATATTTTTGGGTCAATCTCTACAAACCGAAAGTTTGGAAACATTATTGAGCTTTAGTGCTGAATTTTGTTTTGTCACCTATTTGACAGTTGAGCCAGACAAAGAAACCATCAATCAATACATCGATGAATTTTACCATACTATTCTAAAAAATAATAATGCTAATTTGGCCATCATGGGCCCTCAGCAAGTCTATATAGATTTGACCAAACTACCAAAACAAATTCATCTTTTCAAAACTGTAGATGCCTTCAAACAAGAATTTTTGGAAGTTCCTATTCTTGTGTAATCTTAAGTTTATTTATTGTTTTTTATTAGTTTTACTGGAAGTTAACGCTATATATAATTAAGTGAAAAATCATTTTGATCACATTTCCTTCGAGTGTAGTAAATTGGTAACCCAACGCTACAGCACATCTTTTACGTTGGGAACAAGGATGCTGGCTTCAAAACATCGAAAACACATCTATAACATATATGGTTTTGTAAGGTTTGCAGATGAAATCGTAGACAGTTTTCACAACTTTGACAAGAATGATCTCTTAAAAAAGTTCGAGGAAGACCTTGGGCATGCTTTAGACAGTAGGATTAGTTTGAATCCCATTCTCAATTCATTCCAATATACCGTTCATAAAAACAACATTCATCAGGATTTAATTGATGCTTTTTTAAAAAGTATGAATATGGACTTATACAAACGCAAATATAACACTGAGGAAGAGTATGAAGAATATATTTACGGATCAGCAGACGCAGTAGGATTGATGTGTCTTAATGTATTTTTAGAGGGAGATGAAAGACTATACCAGCAACTTAAAGCCCAGGCAATGGCTTTAGGAAGCGCTTTTCAAAAAGTCAATTTCCTTCGAGATTTAAATGCTGATTTTGAAATTTTAGACCGCACCTACTTTCCCAACCTAGATCTGACTAATTTTAACGAAAAAAGCAAAGCTACCATCATCTCAGAAATTGAATTGGATTTTGATCATGCGCTTGAAGGTATTTTCATGTTGCCCGGAAGTGCTCGATTGGGGGTTTATACTGCCTATAAATATTACCGAAAGCTACTTGATAAACTCAAAAAAACCCCCTCAAAAAAAATAAAATCCGCTAGGATACGCGTTCCCAATTATCAAAAAATGAGCGTGTTAGCGCAATCTTATCTAAAATTTCACCTTAACCTGTTATAGATGGAAACTTTTCAGTGGGTTGCAGTTTTATGCATCACTTTTTTGACTATGGAATTTATGGCTTGGTTCTCTCACAAGTATATCATGCATGGTTTTTTGTGGGTCCTTCACAAGGATCACCACAAAAAAGATCATAAATCATGGTTTGAACGCAACGATATTTTTTTCATATTTTACGCAATTATCAGCACTTCCTTTGTAATCATTTGGGGCGAATACAATTTTTGGGCAGGTCTGCCAATAGGAATAGGCATTTTTTTATACGGCCTAACTTATTTTTTTGTACACGATATTTTTATACACCAAAGATTCAAATGGTTTAGAAATACAAACGGCCGATATGCAAAAGCGGTAAGAAGGGCGCACAAGATTCACCATAAACATTTGGGCAAAAAGGGCGGAGAATGTTTTGGAATGTTATGGGTTCCAATTAAATACTTTAAAAACTGATCACTTTTTTCGCCAACCGTTTTTGAACTCACAGTCGTAAAAATCTTTGTTTAGGCTAATGTAAGTAAGTTCTATTTTCTCCTGCATCCATTTTTTGATGGCTTTGAGCTTCTTTTCTTTCAAAGCCAAATCCTTTATTTTGACATAATCCTTCGAGTAATCTGCAATATGTTCGTCAAAGCGATTGGTCACCTTAAGTATTTTATATTTTTTTAGTCCTGAGCGATCTTCGTCTAATAAGGGGACAGAAATCTTCCCATCCTCCAAATCTCTGATTTGGTTGTAAAGCACGGGATCCATTTTGGTAAGTTCAAACCTGCGGTCCCCTGTAGTTGGATTAATAATAGCACCGCCATTGAGTCTGGTCTCTTTTTCGCTGGAAAATTGAATAGCAGCGTTCTCAAAAGTAATTTCTTTATCAATGATTCTAGTTCTTAGAGTATCTAGAAGTTTTCTAGCTTCCTCCAATTGGAAATCGTCTACCTTGGGCGTCAGAAGAATGTGTCTTACATCAATTTCTTGTCCCCTGATCTTTTCGACCATAAGGATGTGCCAGCCAAAATCTGTTTTAAAGGGATCCGAAATTTGTCCCTCTTGCATACTGAAGGCAATATCACGAAATTCCTTTACCATTCGGGGTTTTTTTCGGTGTAAAGTATATTTACCTCCACTGGATCGAGATCCAGGATCTTGAGAATACAATACAGCTTTGGAAGAGAAACTTAAACCTCTCTCCTCAACATCTACTTTAAATGATTTTAGTTGGTTGATAATACGATCTTTCTCCTCCTCAGTAACTTTTGGTTCTAATACAATTTGTGAAATTTCCAATTCCGTACTAAAAGTTGGAAGTTCATTCGAAGGAATTTGCCTAAAAAAACTTCTTACTTCCTCAGGTGTTATCTCAATTTCATCAACAATTTTAGCCTGCATCATGGAGGATAGCTTCTGAATTTTATTGATTTGAAACAACTCATCCCTGAAGGATAGTTCATCGGGTTTCTTATAAAATTCCAAAACCTTCTCAATACTTCCCAATTGATCTGTAAAATAAGCTATACTTTGATCTACGTAATCGTAAATTTCCTGATCGCTTACTTCTAAACTATCTTGAATCGCATTGTGGGCATAGAGTTTATCTTCCATTAAATTGCCCAAAAATTCACAACGGGTAATATTTTTGACAGACATCCCCTGGGATTCCATTTCAACAATGGCCTTATCGATATCAGATTCGAGGATAACATAATCCCCCACCACTGCCGAAACCCCATCTACTTTAATCCTCTGAGGTTTTACAGACTGACCGACTTGAGCATATATAAATGTAGTGTTTATTAATATAAATATGGTTAAGTAACTGTTTAGTAGTATTTTAATATTTTTCAAATTTCTTAGTTTTGATAGCGTCGTGTAAAATATCAATGTCAAATGATCTTAAAAACTCTAGTTTTCTTTGGTTAAACACAATATTCCTCATCGTATTTTCTACATAGGAAAGTGGAGAAATATTACCCCTATCTAATCTTTCAACCAAGTAAAACAAATATAAAGCTAAACTGTCTTTCGCCTCAAAATAATTCGGATTTTTTAAAAAACGCTTTTGCTGCTCTTGATCCAGGCGACCCAATCGCTCACGCGCCTCTATTTGATTCAACCAAATTGAATCTGACAGAAAGTAGTTTGAGAATTGAAAAGACAGGGAATCTAGAAATTTGACATCTTCAGTGCTGTATCTTTTAAATCGCCTTGAAATTTCTTTACTATCCACGTTATCCAGCGGGAAAGAGATATACCTAAGCCTGTATATAGGCTCCTTTAATAAAAAATTTTGCTTATTTTCTTGATAAAATGCATTGATAGAAGAATGATTTGTAAGGGTATCCATGGTCGATTTAAGTACAAAATCTCTATAGGCGTTGATAAATAAACTGTTTTGGTACGCATCAACCAAATGGGTCAATTCGGAAATTTTATCTTGTGATAGATTAACTAAAGATTTTTCGTACAATAATTTATTTCGAGCCCAATTATTGATAAAAGCACTGACCTTAACCAAACTATCTTCTTTGGATTCAAATGAATCAAAGTTTCGGTCTAAATCAGAA
>CAJVZM010000097.1 GCA_913020475.1 uncultured Flavobacteriaceae bacterium | reverse complement strand
TAGATTATTTTAAGGTCAACAGATCAATCAAATAAACTTCCCCTTAAAATTATGGCAAGGCTATCTTTAAATTCAGAAACCGGTTTTTAAGAAAGATTCTTTAGTTATTATATTGATGATTACTTTTTGTTCTAAATAACGAGTTTATTTGGGGTATACATTATTTATTATATACCAAAGAATAAATCTTGGAATCGATCAATTCCATAAAAAAAAGTACCCCTCATTAATAATTACCAAATAAATTATATTTTTTAATCTTAAATTATACTTATTTCAATTGTAAATATATAGAATAATTAATTTTACCATTTTAAGTGATTATATTAAAAATGATGTTAATATTGTATATAAATAGGATAATTATAATGAATTATTTTTATAATTATGTAAATATCTTTGCATCAAATATAAAATATAATACAATGAAAAAGTTTTTACTCTCCGCATTCTTAATTTTCACGGTCACTTTAAGCGCATCTGAATCATTAATTTACTCGGACAGCTTATCAATTGAAGTTTTAGAAGATAAGTTAAATTTGATAGAAGAGAAGGCTTTAAAGTCCATCCAGACAGAAAACTATGAATATATTGATCAACTAATTCGATCTGGAAAAATAAACCCTAGAATGAAAATCAATGGTAAACCTTTAATCATTCATGCGGCAATCCATGATAAGGCAGAGATGATACTATTGTTGGCAACCTATGGAGCCATGTTGGTTGAACCTAAATGCGATGAAGGAAAGAATATAATGGAATATGCAAAAGAAAGTAATGCCATACACGCTCAAGCCCAGATTATAATTATACAAGCATAGTTGGGTGAGCAATGCTATATTCTACTGGCGACCATTTGAGAATGAGATTCCTCAGGAATCACAATAATGCCACTTCATTTTTAATAAAAAACCTCTATTTACGATAGAGGTTTTTTTTGTGCGGGTGAAGGGACTCGAACCCCCACGCCGTGAAGCACTAGATCCTAAATCTAGCGTGTCTACCAATTTCACCACACCCGCTCAATAAACGTGCACAAATATAATCAAGTTTTCCCAAAATGATTTTCAACCAAAAGAAAAAAGAAACAATGTTTTGTACATTTATGATGTTAGAAAAAATCATGAAAAAAGAACTTCAAAATCAAAAGGAAATTTTAATTGAAGAACTTATTGAATTCCTCAAAATTCCGTCCATTAGTGCCGATCCTAATTACAAAAAAGATGTAAAAAAAGCTGCTGAATGGATAAAAAATGGACTCATTGAAATCGGATGTTCTTCAGTTCAAATCTATGAGACAGAGGGCCACCCTGTGGTTTATGGAGAAATCATAGTGTCAGAAAAAGCACCAACTGTTTTGGTTTACGGCCATTATGATGTTCAACCACCGGATCCCATAGAACTTTGGGAGAGTCCTCCTTTTCAACCTGTAATAAAAAAAACGGATTTGCACCCCAAGGGAGCAATTTTTGCCAGAGGTGCTTGTGATGATAAGGGGCAAATGTTAATGCACCTCAAAGCGGCTGAACTTTTAAATAAAAACAATACACCCAAAAATAATATCAAATTTGTAATTGAAGGGGAAGAAGAAGTGGGCAGCGATCACTTAGAAAAATTCATCACCGATCATAAGAGGATGTTGCAATCGGATATTATACTCATCTCAGATACAGGAATCAACAGTATTGAAAATCCTGCAATAACAACTGGATTAAGAGGGTTGAGTTATATGGAGGTTAGCGTAACTGGACCCAATCGAGACCTGCATTCAGGCCTTTATGGTGGAACAGTGGCCAATCCTATTAATATTTTGTGCGATATGATTGCTTCCCTACACGATGAAAACAAAAGAGTAAAAATTCCTGGTTTTTATGATCAAGTGTTAGAAATTTCCGAATTGGAACGGAGTAAAATGAATAAAAATGGTACAGACGAAAATGATTTTAAAGCCTCAATAGGAATCCAAGCTGTGATGGGGGAAAAAGGATTTACCACATTGGATCGCAGATCAATTCGTCCGACACTAGACGTAAATGGAATATGGGGTGGTTACTCGGGGGAAGGAGCCAAAACAGTCATCCCTAGTCAGGCACATGCAAAAATATCTATGCGATTGGTGCCTAATCAAGATTGGCAAAATATCAGTCAGTTATTTGAGCAACATTTTAAAGCAATTGCTCCTAAAGGGGTAAAAATTGAAGTTACCACCCATCATGGAGGCAACCCCTATGTCACTCCCACTAATTCTATAGCTTACAATGCGGCTGAAAAGGCCTACAGGGATGTTTTTGGAGTTGTTCCTCATGCAAAGAGAGACGGAGGGAGTATTCCAATTGTACCCATGTTCGAAAAGGTTTTGGGAACTAAAACCTTATTAATGGGTTTTGGTTTAGACAGTGATGCAATTCATTCGCCCAATGAACACTATGGTATCGACAACTACCTCAAGGGCATCGAAACAATTGCGCTTTTTCATAGCTATTTTAAAGACTTATTCCATGATCAATAAAATTTAGCTTTTAAGTAAAAAAAGGTCTGAGGCGATGCCATCTGTCAGAAATTTGGCTTTTTTAGTAACTTTCAATGCATCTCCATCCCAATAAACTCTTTGATTTATCAAATGATTTTCAACCTGTTTTTCCAAATAGTCAGAATAGTGCTTACCAAAAGTATCGTTGATTTTTTGTATTGAAACCCCCCAGGAAGTTCTCAATCTCGTCATTAAATACTCATTAAAAGCATCATTGGTATTCAAAATCTCCGATTGAGTGGGTAAAATTCCATGTTGAATGAAATCTAGGTATTTTATATTATTAGACAGATTCCAACTTCTCGTTCTTTTCCCATCGAAGCTATGAGCTGCTGGGCCAACACCCATGTAGGCTTTACCTTTCCAATAATTGGAGTTGTTTACTGAAATAAAACCTGGCTTACTAAAATTAGAAAATTCATAGTTTTGAAATCCTTCTGCCTCCATCCTATTAACCATCCAGTCATATTGACTCTTAACTAAATCCTCTTCTAAGAGTTGTATCTTTTTATTTTTCACCTGATGCGCCAACACCGTTTGGGGCTCAACCGTAAGCGCATAAATCGAAAGATGGGGAACATCAAATGACAGAGCTTGGTTCAAATTTTTTTTCCAGTTAGATAGATCACTCGAAGGAATACCATAAATCAGATCAACAGAAAAATTGTCAAAAAGCTGTGCGGTCCACTCAATGGTTTTGATTCCTTGATCTGCATTGTGAATACGATTCATCAACTTCAATTCACTATTCAAAAAGGACTGAATACCGATACTTAAGCGATTAATACCGATGGAAGATAAAGCTTCCAAATATTCAAAAGAAACATCATCTGGATTAACCTCTAAGGTGATTTCAATACTATCGCAAAGTTTAAAATTCTTATAAACTACATTAATCAATTTTTCGATAGATGTAATTGATAATAAGGAAGGAGAGCCTCCTCCAAAATAAATACTTTCAAGAGCGGAATTCCAGTGCTCGACTCTCAATTCTATCTCTTTTTCAAAGCCAAGAAGCATTTCATCTTGATGCTTCAATTGGGTAGAGAAGTGAAAATTACAATAATGACAGGCTTGACGACAAAAAGGAAAATGAAAATAGATACCTGCCATTAACCTGATTTAACTTTTTTGGGGTTTTGATTGACGTAGGATTGCCAACCTGAATAGCTATTGGTTTTTTCGGGCCGACCCTGGTTGAAAAAGTGACATACAGCGGCAGCCAAACCATCGGTAGCATCAAGATTTTTGGGCAATTCTTTGATTTTAAAAAGGCTTTGTAACATTTTGGCTACCTGTTCCTTAGAAGCATTTCCATTTCCAGTGATAGCCATTTTTATTTTTTTGGGGGAATATTCAGTAATCGGAATTTCACGGTATAAGCCAGCAGCCATTGCAACCCCCTGAGCCCTGCCAAGTTTGAGCATAGATTGAACATTTTTGCCAAAAAAAGGGGCTTCAATCGCTATTTGGTCTG
>CAJVZM010000096.1 GCA_913020475.1 uncultured Flavobacteriaceae bacterium | reverse complement strand
AAATAAACTCTCTATCAGAATTTTCTTGTAAAGCTTGAGCAATTGTTGAATTTGCACCTATAAGTAATGTTTTTGCCATTGTTTAATAGTAAGGCTTATAAATATTTTTTAAAGATCCATCAAAGATCCGTCTTTAAATATCAGTTCATTAATTTCTTCTGAAATATAAGGACAGAAAGGATGGACAAGCAGTAGAATTCTTTTAAGCATTGGATGTAGATTACCAGTTTCGCCAGAAGCCTTACATTCCTCTATGTACTTGTCACAGAACTTACTCCAAAAAAATTCATAAACTTCGTTGATAGCAAAATCCAATCGATATTCAGCAATATTTTTATTTATTTGTTTTGAAACTGTCTCGAATTCTTTTTCGATCCACCTGTCAGCATCATTTTTAGGTACAAATTCTTTTTGTTCATGAGAATAGTTATTTATAAATCTGGCAGCATTCCACATCTTATTACAAAAGTTCCGGTAACCTTTTAATCTGCCAAGCTCAAAGCTTATATCTTTGGTGTGGGTTGCCAGTGAATAAAAAGTCATGCGCATGGCATCCGTTCCATAGGATTCAATTCCATTAGGAAATTGTTTGCGTGTTTTTCTTTCAATCTTTTCAGCTAAACCCTCTTGCATTAAATTAGCGGTCCTTTTTGCAACTAAATCCTCAAGCTCAATCCCATAAATTAGATCAATGGGGTCAATAATATTGCCCTTTGACTTAGACATCTTTTGACCATTTTCATCCCTAATAAGCCCTGTAACATAAACATCCTTAAATGGAATCTTTCCTGTAAACTCAAGACTCATCATCATCATTCGTGCAACCCAAAAAAAGATGATGTCAAAACCTGTTACAAGCAAAGACGTTGGAAAATATCTTTGAAGATCCTCAGTATCATCAGGCCATCCTAGAGAGCCAAATGACCAGAGCGATGATGAAAACCAAGTATCCAAGACATCTTCAACTTGATTAAGCTTCCTTTGGTCTAATTTGTAAAAATCCCTAACTTCTTCTTCATTAAATCCAACGTAAGTGTTGCCATCTGCATCAAGCCAAGCAGGTATTCTATGCCCCCACCAGATCTGTCGACTGATACACCAGTCTTGAATATTGTCCATCCAATTAAAATAGGTTTTAACCCAATTATTGGGATGAAATTTAACCTCTCCTTTATTGACAGCTTCATTAGCCTTTTTGGCCATATCCTTTGTTTTGACATACCATTGATAACTAAGTCGTGGCTCAATAACAATGTTTGACCTTTCGCCACGCGGCACGCTTACAGGATGTTTTTCCTCTTTGGCTAATAGATCCAAATTTTTTAATTCCTCAAGCACTAATTTTCTAACTTTAAACCTGTCAAGGTTTGCAAATTTTTTTGGAACATTGTCATTAGTAAAAGCAGTATCTGTAAAGATGTTAATCGGAACAAAGTCTTCCAATTCTTTTGAAGATTGAACAACCCCATCAATCTCATGCAGAGCATATTTTTTTCCAATCTCGTAATCATTAAAATCATGTCCTGGAGTAATTTTTAAACATCCTGTACCAAACTCTATATCAACATAATCATCAGCAATAATAGGTATTTTTCGTCCTACAAATGGCAAGTTAACAAATTTTCCAATGAACTTTTTATACCTGTCATCTTTTGGATTTACTGCCACTGCCATATCACCAAACATGGTTTCTGGCCTTGTTGTTGCAACTGTTAGTTTCTCATTTGAGTCTTCGATTGGATAAGAGATATGCCAAATCATCCCATCTTTCTCTTGCCGGACTACTTCTAAATCTGATACCGCTGTTTTAAGTGAGGGGTCCCAATTTACAAGCCTATATCCGCGATAAATCTTCTCTTTTCTATAAAGCTCGACAAAAGCCTTAATTACACCTTGATAATAATCATCATCAAGCGTGAAGCGGTATTTATTCCAATCAACTGTTATACCAAGCCTTTTCATCTGAGAGGAGATTTTTTCTTCTGAGAAGTCTTTCCACTCCCAAACCTTTTCTACAAATTTATCTCTGCCTAAATCATCTTTGGTCTTTCCCTCATTAATGAGATTATTCTCTACAACCATCTGGGTAGCAATTCCTGCATGGTCGGTACCAACTTGCCAATAGGAGTCAATGCCGTTCATATGGTTGTATCTGGTGTAAAAATCCATAATGGCATATTGGAAACTGTGACCCATATGAAGTGTGCCAGTAACATTAGGAGGTGGGATAATCTGAGAGAAATGGTGTTCCTTCTCCTTCCTTACTAAAGACCTCTCAGCCCAAACCTTGGACCATTTTTCTTCAATTTCAATTGGAAAGTATTTGGGGTCCATTAGACTGCTTCGTGTATAACGTTGATTCCTTTATCTTTAAGATTAGCATAGAGCTTTCTCGAAGCATTATTTATTTCTTCGTCTGTTTGCAATGTATAGACAAATGTATTCTCATTAGAAACTTCGTTAAGATCTAGAATTTTGTCACTAAAGATATGGATTTCATCAAAACCCTCTTCAATCTGCTCTGTAATCAATGATAAATTTTTAATACATAAAAACTCGATCTTTTTTGTTTCAAAGAATTTTCTATCTCTTAGCGAGTTGAAATCTTCAAGCTCTTCACTATTTTTGAAGGCTACACAAATCTTATTTTTTACCTGGAAACCTGTAAAAATATTTTCAGCAATAAAATCAAAAGCTTCAATTTTATTTGAGAACCCAGAAAAAAAAGTTACCGACATTAACGATTGCTATTAACAAATTCAAATAACAAGCCCACTGGTTTTCCTGTTGAACCTTTCTTCGGCCCATCTCCTATATCAGCAACACCAGCAATATCAATATGCGCCCATCTGTAATCTTCTGTAAATCTTGATATGAAACATCCGCCTTCAATTGTTCCTGCAGCTCTACCAGGTGCAATATTGGCAATATCAGCAAAGTTGGAATCTAAATAGCTTTGATATTCATCCCACAATGGCAGTTGCCATGCTTTTTCACCAGACGCCTGTCCAGCTTCTAAAATCTTATCAACTAACTTTTGATCATTTCCTAAAACTCCTGCTGCCACGCTACCTAGCGCGACAACTACTGCCCCAGTCAAAGTTGCGGTATCAATGACTACTCTTGGGTTAAATTTTTCTATGTAAGTCAAAACATCACATAAAACCAATCTTCCTTCGGCATCTGTATTGAGAACCTCAATAGTCTGCCCGGACATTGAAGTAACAACGTCTCCTGGTTTTGTAGCATTTCCCGCAGGCATATTTTCTGTAAGACCAACTGCACACACCAAGTTGACTGGAAGTTTTGACTCAGCGACTGCACACATAGTACCAATTACAGAACCTGCACCAGACATATCCCATTTCATTTCATCCATTTTTGGACTTGGTTTTAAACTAATTCCACCAGTATCAAAGGTTACCCCCTTACCAACAAGAACAATTGGTTTGGCTCCTTTTTTCCCGCCGTTATATTCCATTGTGACAAGTTTTGCAGGCTCTACACTACCTCGGGAGACTGATAGCAAAGACCCCATTCCTAGCTTTTCCATATCCTTCTCTTCAAGAACATTGACTTTAAAACCACCAATTTCCTTAGAAAGCTCTTTAACTTGGTCAGCTATATATGTTGGAGTCGCATGATTGGCTGGCCTATTTCCTAGGTTCCTTGCAGTATTGGCGCCTCGGCCAACATTCAATCCAAGTTCTACAGATCTTTTTGCAGCAGTACTGCTTTTCTCAATGCACAAGGCGATGCTATTAATTTTCTTACCTTTTTTGGTATTAGGATTAGTATCTGTATAGCGATAAGCAGATTTCTCTGCATACTTAGCAAGGTTAAACAGGAAGTTTGAGTTTTTATATAAAACAGAAGTGTCAGCAAAGACGTTCACATCCTCGACGCCCATAGCATCAATATTGTTGAATATGCCTGTTAACCAACTTTCAATCTTGTAATCAGGTTTTTTTGCCTCAAAATCCCTGATAAATAAAAAGTCGCTACCTAACTGAGAAAACTCTTTGGATAGCATAAGAGTTATCTTTTTTTCGTCTTCAAAAAAGTTTGAAACTTTTTTCTTAATTTCTTTGTCAAATAATTTAGATTTATTAAATGAACCTTTTGAATAGAAGACCACACCAAAGCTTTCAGAGTTTACTTCTGAGTATTTTTTTAGTTCCACTTTTTCAAGTGCTTTATAGAATGCCATTTTTTCTCCTTTTTGATATTCTTAAGAAG
>CAJVZM010000095.1 GCA_913020475.1 uncultured Flavobacteriaceae bacterium | reverse complement strand
GAGTCAGTAGTAAAAGATGATTTAGGAAACATTGTAGAAATTTTCTGCAGTTACGATCCAAAAAGTAAAAGCGGTAGCGGAAGTGATGAAAGTAAAAGAAAAGTGAAGGGAACCCTTCACTGGGTAAGTGAAACAGAAGCGCTACCAATAGAGGTCCGTATTTATGATCGACTTTTCCAAGAAGAAGCTCCAGACCAAGACAAATCTGTTGATTTCAAAACTTATTTGAATCCCAATTCAATGCATTTTGTAACGGGTTTTGCCGAACCAAGCCTTTCATACGCAAAGCCAGGAGACCATTTCCAGTTCCAAAGGCTTGGGTATTTTGTAGTTGATTCTGACAGTAGATTTGACCACCCCATTTTTAATAAAACTGTTGGTCTAAGAGACAATTGGTCAAAATAAAATCTAAGGCTCAGATTCTGGATTTTTCTTATTCTTTATGTTTTGCTCTTTCATCGCCTCTCCAATTTGGTTACTTGCGGTAAAAGAAGCAACCATATTATTAAGCATTTCACTACCTGCTTGTGGAGAATTAGGCAATAAGATCAAATTACTGTTTGATTCTCCACCAATAGATTGAAGAGTGTCATAATGCTGTGTAACAACAATTAGGGCCGAGGCCTCCTGAGAGTTAATCCCAACACCATTTAAAACGTCTACTGATTCTTCAAGACCACGAGCAATTTCTCTTCTTTGGTCTGCAATCCCTTGACCCTGAAGCCTTTTACTTTCTGCTTCAGCCTTTGCTTTCTCAACAATCAAAATACGTTCTGCATCACCTTCATACTGCGCTGCAACTTTTTTCCTTTCAGCCGCATTGATTTTATTCATCGCAGCTTTTACTTCACTATCTGGGTCTATATCGGTTACCAAAGCCTTAATAATATCATAACCGTAATTAATCATTGCATCATTCAGCTCCCCTTTAACAGCATTTGCAATTTCATTTTTCTTTTCAAAAACATCATCCAATTTCATCTTTGGAACAACTGCCCTTACGACATCAAAAACATACGATGTTATTTGGTCTTGAGGATAGTCAAGCTTATAGTATGCATCATAAACATTATCCTTTACAGCCTTATACTGTACCGAGACCTTGAGCTTTACAAAAACATCATCTTTTGTTTTAGTTTCTACAATAACATCAAGCTGTAAAATACGAAGACTTATGCGACCAGCAATTTTATCAATTAATGGAATTTTGAAATGTAACCCAGATTGCCTGATGGCTAAAAACTTGCCAAATCGCTCGATAATTGCAGCAGTTTGCTGTTTTACAACAAAAATTCCTGTTAAGAAAAAGAGTATTAAAGCTCCGAAAATAATATAAGGTAGCATAAGATTTAAGTTTTTTGTTTAAAATAAGAAATTGCTTTTGAAATACGAACTAATATAATGTCTTTGTTTAAGAACTTACAAATCTCAAACAAATCTGGGCCAGATAATTCGCCAACTAATGCAATTCGAAAGCACTGCATCATAACACCAATATTTATTTCATTTTCTTCAGCCCAAATTATAAGTAAATCTTTTAAAGCATCCACCTCATTGCAATTACCTACAATTTTTAAAATACCCTCTAATATTCTATCTGCATTTTTTGACTTTAGTTTAAGCGTGACTTTTTCATCGTAGGGTTGCGTTTCATTAATCCAATTCATCTCAGCATGAAGATCATTTAGGGTGAGTAGTCGCTCCTTCAGTAAGTCGATTAGCGCAATATGTTTTGAGGGATCCAATCCCTTAAGCCTCTTCTTTACCATAGGTATATTTACCAGCTTTTTAGAACTACACCTTTTTAGATGCTGATGATTTATCCATTTAGCTTTTTCAAAATCAAAGCGTGCACCTCCTTTTTGAATTCCACTAATCCTGAAGCTTTGTTTGAGTTCATCCAGAGAAAAAATCTCTTTTTCAGTTCCATTATTCCAACCTAAAAGTGCCAAATAATTTATAAACCCCTCAGGCAAAAATCCACTTTCCATAAAGCCAACAGATGATGCTCCCCAGGACAACGGGAACACAGGAAACCCCTCTTTATCGCCATCTCTTTTTGATAATTTCCCTTTTCCTTTCGGCTTCAAAATTAATGGTAAATGCATGAATTGTGGGGTCTTCCATCCAAAAGCATTATATATAACTTTATGGATTGGTAAGGAGGGAAGCCACTCCTCTCCTCTTATTACGCAGCTTATTTCCATTAACTTATCATCTACTACATTAGCAAAGTGATAGGTTGGCATACCATCACTTTTCATCAAAATTTTATCATCAAGAAGGTCACTGTTGAGTGTGATATTTCCCCTTATTTCGTCATAAACGGAGATCATTTCACCCGGATTAACCTTTAGGCGAACAACATAATCGTCTTTTAGTTTTTCTTTAATATCTTCATCTCGAAGTGTTAAGCTGTTTTTAAAATTTAGCCTGTTCTGTGCTCCGTAACGAAACGTCTTGCCGTTAATTTCTGCTTTTTTTCTTTCATCATTCAGCGCTTCAGTTTTATCAAAAGCATAATAAGCACTTCCCTTTTCAATAAGTTTTTCTATATGTAGCCGGTAAATCTCTTTTCTTTGACTCTGTCTATAAGGCCCATACATACCGCCGTTGTAGGGCCCTTCATCAGGAGTCAGCCCACACCACTCAAGCGCCTTTTGAATATACTCTTCGCTTCCATTTACATATCTACCCTGATCCGTATCCTCAATTCTTAAAACAAAAACACCTTTGTTTAACTGTGCGAACAGATAACTGAAAAGAGCAGTTCTTACTCCCCCTATATGTAATGGACCAGTTGGACTTGGTGCAAAGCGAACGCGTGTCTTCATTTTTTCTGTAAAGATACTAGCTTCTCATTATTTATCTTATTAGAGCTCGACAAATCCGCTATATTTGCAAAAAAGTTTATTATTATCACCTACAATAACATGCCCGAGTTTATATCACAAGATGTTTTGAACACGTCTATCAATTCATATGTTGATTCTTATGGATATCAAATTGATCAATTAACTTTTAATTTTGTTTCTAAAGAAAGGCAGCTTTTGCTCAATGAACAATTTCTAAATCATGATACTCATACCGATATAATTACCTTTGACTACTCAAAAAATAAATCACTTAAAGCAGAAATTTTTATTTCCTTGTGGGCCGTGAGTCTCTCAGCAAAAGAATTCTCACAAACCCTTGAAAATGAGATGCTTAGAGTAATTGTTCACGGGATTTTACATTGTTTGGGGTATAAAGATGACTCTAAACGCAATAAACACAAAATGAGAGAACTTGAAGATAAATTTATAGAAATGTTCCACGTGAAACATAAAAACAATGTTTGATTCGAAGTATGATGTGATTGTAGTTGGAGCTGGGCATGCAGGTTGTGAAGCAGCAGCAGCAGCAGCAAACTTAGGCTCACAGACATTATTGATCACAATGAACTTACAAAATGTGGCACAAATGTCATGTAACCCTGCTATGGGAGGGATAGCCAAAGGTCAAATTATTAGAGAGATAGACGCCCTAGGAGGGTATTCGGGAATTGTTTCAGACAGAAGTGCAATTCAGTATAAAATGCTCAATCAATCTAAAGGTCCTGCTATGTGGAGCCCAAGAGTTCAATCAGACCGAAGTCTTTTCACACTTGAATGGCGATCATTACTAGAAAAAACACCAAACTTAGATTTTTATCAAGACATGGTGGTTGACCTGATTATCGATAAAGACCAAGTTATTGGAGTAAAAACTTCTCTAGGGTTACAAATATTAGCCACAAGTGTTATTCTTACCAATGGAACTTTTTTAAACGGACTAATCCATATAGGCAATAAAAACTTTGGCGGAGGGCGAGCAGGAGAGAAAGCATCTACAGGTCTCACAGCTGCAATTGAAGAACTAGGCTTCCTTGCAGGACGCATGAAAACAGGTACTCCACCCAGGGTTGATGGACGTTCTTTAGATTATTCAAAAATGGAAGAACAGCCGGGAGACATCAACCCTTCTAAATTTTCCTTCACAAACCTGACACAACCATTGACCAAGCAAATTAGTTGTTACATCACTCATACAAATCATGATGTACATGATATCCTTCGTTCCGGGTTCGATCGCTCTCCTATGTTTAATGGGGCAATTCAAAGCACAGGACCTCGTTATTGTCCATCCATAGAAGATAAAATAAATCGTTTCAGCGACAAGTCACAGCATCAGATCTTCGTTGAGCCGGAAGGTTGGGATACCATTGAGGTTTATGTAAATGGGTTTTCGACTTCCCTCCCTGACGATATCCAATACAAA
>CAJVZM010000094.1 GCA_913020475.1 uncultured Flavobacteriaceae bacterium | reverse complement strand
TTTACAAACATTTTTCGGAAGAGGACGCCAAGGAAGTCAAGGAGATTGAAAAAATCACCAACCATGACGTCAAAGCCGTTGAATACTTTATCAAAAAAGAATTCGACAAGTTGGATATGGGCAAATACAAAGAATTCATTCATTTTGGGTTGACCTCTCAAGATATTAACAATACTGCTATTCCTTTGTCAATAAAGGAAGCCCTTCACAAGGTATATCTTCCAAATTTAGAAGACGTTTTGGAGGCCTTTTCAGAACTCTCAGAAACATGTGCAAATACTCCCATGTTGGCCAGAACACACGGTCAACCCGCCTCACCTACCTTGCTGGGAAAGGAGATTGCTGTTTTTTCAAATCGCTTGGAAATCCAAAAATCAAGTTTAATGCAAGTGCAGAGTGCAGCAAAATTTGCTGGAGCAACAGGAAACTTTAATGCACACAAAGTTGCTTACTCCAAAATCAATTGGAAAAACTTTGGGAAAAAATTTGTCGAAGAGCAATTAGGCCTAGATTATTCTTTTCCAACCACCCAAATTGAACACTATGACAGTATCGCAGCCCTATGCGACGCACTCAAAAGGATTAATACGATTTTCATTGACTTCAACAGAGACATTTGGACTTATATTTCGATGGACTACTTCAAGCAAGTTATCAATGAGAATGAAGTTGGTTCCTCTGCCATGCCACATAAGGTGAATCCCATTGATTTCGAAAATGCCGAGGGTAATTTGGGAATAGCCAATGCACTGCTAAGCTTCTTTTCTTCAAAATTACCTATTTCGAGGTTACAAAGAGATTTGACCGATAGCACTGTATTGAGAAATATTGGTGTTCCGTTTGGACATATTTTGATCGCCTTGAAGTCTATGCAAAAAGGAGTAAAAAAATTGAATGTCAACCCCACTAAAATAGACGCCGATTTGAACGAAAACTGGTCGGTTGTGTCTGAAGCCATTCAAACTATTTTAAGGAGAGAAAAATTTCCAAAACCATATGAGGTTCTCAAAGAGCTAACTAGAACCAACGGCGTGATCAACAAAAAAGTAATACATGAATTTATTGATGGTCTTGAATTAAAGGAGAATATAAAACTAGAATTGAAAGAAATCACACCTTCCAACTATACTGGAATAATCTGACCATAGGTTTAAATTCCCGAAAATTTTAATTGATCTCCTCCTGGTAAATTCATTTTAGAAACTAACTTCGCAATTTTATCAAGTTCGATATCACCTTCAATCAACAAAAGTACGGCCTCTGTTTTTCTCGCATTAATTTCAGCCTCAGGTAAAGCGCTAGAAACCCCTTTTGAAAACATCAATAGGCTTTTTAACATTCCATCTGTTTCTCCTTCCTTGACATATACTTTCAGAACAATATTCGACTCTTGTAACGATACAATCAAGTCGAGATCTTTAACATCGGCCTCCTGCCTTATCCAAAGATCAATCTCGTAGCTGATGGTTTCATTGGCGGTGAGTAAGGCTTTAAAATTCGTAATCCTTTCAATCATATCCATTAATGCGTCAGCCTCAGAATCGGCCGATGACAAAGACATACTTCCCAATAATTTAAAAATTTTGGGGCTGATACTGATCGCAGTTACCTCTTTATTGTTCTGGTACTTTTCAAATACAGATTGTCCCATCAATACTCCTGGGACAATTATTATTAGCATCAGTAAAAAACATTTTTTCATTACTGTGTTTTTTTTAATTAAAAAATACTTTGAAAAAATTACTTTTACAATATAAGGCCTTATGAAATTTTTCATCGATGCAGAATGATAATTATTTCTTAATCTTTCTAAAAAGAGAAAATTTGGTATGAAATTTGTAAATTTAAAAGTTATAGAAATTTAATATGAAAGCCCCTAGTTCTCTGTTAACGTATTGTTTATTATTGTTATTGTGGACTTCTTGCTCGAAAGAAAAAAATTTAACAGATGATGATAATCTAACAACTGGCGAATCAATATCCGACCTCAGTGAAACACCAGGATTGTTGTTAGGGTCTTGGACTTTGACTAAGGATAATTCTTTTTCAAACTCACAGAAAACGTATAAAGATTGTGAAGCATCCAACATCCATTTTTTGGACGATAATGTTTTTTATCTAAACTTTTTAGATAATCGTATTAGGGGCAAATACGAGATAATTGATTCTGTTAGTATCAATCTAATGAATGGTTCCAATATCATCGGAAAAGTAACTAAGGTAGAAGTCCTTGATAAGCAAATCAGCTTTTATTTAGAAATCAATGACGAGTGCGGTGACGGCTACACAGGTGAAAAATATTTTAGAATCCACGAATTCATATGGAAAACACTCAATAATTTCTATCTATGGCAGGAGGATGTTCCCTCACTTGATAATACCTATTCACCCCCAGGAACCAATTACAAAGAACTGATTGAACCCTATCCTGAGCCAGAGGCCTTTTTTAGATCGCTTAAATACGTGGATGACAAGTTTAGTTACATTCTGTCCAATTATGAAGACATCGAGAACTCCATAAAAGGGGTCAATGCCAATAATGGACTAAAATTCATCCTATCCAGGTATGGCTCGGGAGATGCTGTTATGGGGGTCGTTAACTACATCTTGGAAGAATCCGATGCTGCCACCAAAGACATCAAAAGAGGTGACATATTTACAGGCGTCGATGGTAAAAGTCTAAATGTCAATAACTACAATGAGTTGCTTTTTGGTGATAATTTGAGCTATACCCTAGATATGGCTGATCTCAACGGTAATTTACTAAGCCCCAATGGTAAAAATATTACACTCACCAAAACAGAAAAATTCCAAAGTAATCCCATCCAAATAAATAAAATAATTCAAGTGGACGAATCCAAAGTAGGTTATCTAATGTATAACCAATTTGCTCAAGGTTTTGACGATGACCTCAATCAAGTTTTTTCGAATTTTAAATCTGAGCAAATCAATGAACTTGTTCTTGATTTACGATACAATGGTGGAGGATTGGTGCAATCTGCGGTCAACTTAGCGGGAATGATTACCGGACAATTTAGTGGTGAAATTTTTGGTAAATATTTATGGAACAAAAATATAATGAGTGTTTTGAACTCTGATCCAGAAACCTATGCTAATAATCTAAGGATAAATTTCACCTCACAATTGGGTGAAGGTGAGACAGTCAACTCATTGAACTTAAACAAAGTTTATATAATCACTACTGGACGCAGTGCATCTGCCAGTGAATTGGTAATTAACGGCTTGGCTCCTTACATTGATGTGATTCAAGTAGGGGACAATACTTACGGGAAAAACGTCGGAGGTCCTGCAGTAATATATGATTATATTGATAACACTAGAACCAAAAATCCCGACCACACCTATGGTATATCTTGCATATCTTTTTTTATAGCCAACAGCCAAGATTTTTATGATTACGCCGACGGCCTAGCACCACAGGATGATTTAAAACTTAAAGAAGACATTACAAATTTGGGGACCTTGGGGGAAAGTTCTGATCCTCTATTGGCCCTAACACTAAAGCAAATCACCCAAAAGTCTGCAAGGTATAAGATCAATACTCCTGTATTCCCATTGGAAAATACATTGGACGATCCCCAATTTATCATAGAACAATCGATCACCACCCTAGCACCATTACCTCTGCTAAAAATTGATTGATATCCCTGCCAAGATGTTTCTTCCACGCGTTGCATATTGGGGAATGATCACATATTCTGTATCAAATAGATTATAAACACTCATGAATAAATTGGTATTATATTTTTTCAGTAGATGATTTAATTGTAAAGTGAAAAGGGAGTATCCCTCCAGCAAGGTTTTGCTGTCATTTGCAACACGCTCCCCGGAATATTGACCTACCAAATTTAAATGTGTTAGATCTGACAAGGGAAAATCCATTACACCATTGATTGCATGCTTTGGAATACTGCGTAAATCTCCTTCGGTAGTCTCAGTAAAAATATAATTCAAACGGCTTTTAAATTTTGTAAACAATTCAAAATCATAAGCCAATTCTAACCCTCTATACACTATTTTTCTGTCAAAATTAGCGTATCTACCGTACTGATAACCCTCTGTAGGTGGTCCAAAAATTAGTGTCGGATCTTCCTTACGATTAAAATATACTGCAGAAATCACATTTTGCCTTGATCGAATTTCAGCCCCAAATTCAAAACTGATGTTATTTTCTGGCATCAAATCATTATTTCCATAAGAGGGATCATATAATTTATATAAACTAGGGGCAATAAAAGCTTTGCTATAACTGCTAAAGAGTTTCATCTGCCGGTCAGAATCAAAAGCAAACGAATAAGAAGGATTCAGGCTATAGATAAAGTGACCGTCATATGCGTTGTGGTGATTGTAGCGCATCCCCGCATTGAAATTCAAACCGGATGGATCGAGATAAACAAAGTTTAAATAAACATCGGATTGAGTAGCTTCAGGATTGTAATCTACCTCCAT
>CAJVZM010000093.1 GCA_913020475.1 uncultured Flavobacteriaceae bacterium | reverse complement strand
GGAAGTTCAAGAACTCTAATAAAAATTTGACGGAAGATATAGGTCAATCGCGGCGTGATTTTGTGAGAATAAACCAGTATCATTCAGATTAAATTTTCATCTTTAAAGCTAAAGTAACTCTTTTCAGAGACAATAAGATGATCCAAAATTATAATGTCAAAAGTATAAGTAGTAGTAGTTGGAGGCTTGATTTGTTATTTTGTTATTTCTTTGTCTTGAGGATTAGTGTTAGGTTACTAGAAGGGTGGTTATTCAACAAAATCATTGATGTCGAGCCAGGTTCAATGGTAAGCTTTAGTGCCAATCAAATGGCAACCACCGTTTGATTGACTTCTTGTTAACCCAGGCATTTTTTTCCAACAATCCATTATATTGATTTATATGTAAAATCTAAGACTCTAAATGGTCTAGTGAACTAATAAAAAGACTGAATAATTCAAACACAAATAGACTAGATGTAAATTGTTTTTTATCAGTAAGGGGGTAGCAAAGGTTTTAGAATTTAAATTATTGCTTTGATTTTTGTGGCCTTAACCATTAACACAACCTCATATTTTGTTAGGTTTTGAAAGTCCGAAGGTTCTTTTTTTTTATAATACAGAATGTGTTTCAAAAACTCAACGGCTCATTCTCCCTAGCCTCCACTTCCTGTAACAATAGTAAATAATTCAGATAGAGAAGAGGCTTGAGAATCTTTTACTTTTAATTTTTCTCTGGGGCGGTTTACAGGATGAGATTGTTTGGTCATTTAATTTGGAAGCAAATTAGACACAATAATTTAGAATCTATATAAGCATAAAAATTCCAGAAAACTTCAGAAATGAGCTATCTTGACATTTAATTCCTCCCAATCCAGACCTCCATAATTTCCGGAGCTCATCATTAACAATACTGAGTTATGGTAGTTTTGCTCCATCAAAAAAACTTTCAAAAGATGTGGGTGAGTGAAAACTATCAGTTCAGGATGTCCCAGTGCATCAATAATTTCTTGGGGTTGAATATGACTTCTATTTTTTGTTTTGAGAGCCTCAGGATCGTAAAAAACTAAGGGTAGATCGGCTTTTTCCAAACTGTTTTGGTAATGAACGAGAAAGGAGGGATCCAAACTACTGTAAGTATGTAATTCTAAACATGCAACAAGCTTGAAATCTGGAAACTGTTCTTTTACGGCTTGGGTGGTTGCCTTTACTTTACTAGGAGCATGAGCGAAATCCTTAAAAAGGAAACTGGTTTTTCCTCTGGCCAGCAGTTCTAGGCGTTTTGAGGCTCCTTTAAAACTGCTTATGGCTTGGTAAAAGTCGTCTTCGTCTACTCCGATCAGTTGACAGAGCCACTTGGCGCCAGAAAGATTGCAGAGGTTGTGCTTTCCAAAGATGGCCAATGGAATTGGCCCCTCGTCTGTTTCCAGATAAGTCACACCCGATCTAACCGTATGATCCAAAATATTATAGGCTTCTTTTCTAATGGTATTTTGAGTGTTTGCTACCATTTTACCCAAGGTATCGTCCAATTCATTGAATACCAAAATCCCACCTGCAGTAATGGATTCTATAAATATTTTAAATTGGTGGTTGTAGTTCTCTTCAGTTTTAAAAACATTGACATGATCCCATGCAATTCCACTGATCAATGCAATCTGTGGTTTATAATGATGAAATTTGGGTCTTAAATCAATAGGAGAAGACAGGTATTCGTCTCCTTCTAGTATGATAAACTCATTATTTTCGGATAGGCAAACTGAATTTTCAAAACCCTCTAATTGGGCGCCAATCATGAAATCCACTGATTTTTGATGATAATTCAACACATGTAAAACCATGGCGGAAATGGTAGTTTTCCCATGACTACCCCCAATGACCAACCTTGTTTTGTTGCGGGCATAATGAGCAATAAATTCGGGATAAGAATAAATGGGTAAATCCGTTTTTTGAGCAGCCAGCAGTTCAGGATTGTCCTTTTTGGCATGCATTCCCAAAATCACCGCATCCAGTCCATTATTGATTTTTTCCGGGAACCAACCCATTGACTCAGGACAGATTTCGGCTTTCTCCAACTTGGTCAGAGAAGGATCGAAAATCACATCATCACTTCCGGTAATCTCGTGGCCATTTTCTTTTAGGGCAATGGCCAAGCTGTGCATGGCACTCCCCCCTATGGCAATAAAATGGTATTTACTCAAGTGCTATTGTGTTTAGAAATTCTAAACCTTCTTCAAAATCGGGATTGATTTTCAAGGCTTTTTCTATCGAGGCTTCAGCCTTTTTTAAATCCCGCATGTAAAGATAAATTTTTGAGCGGTAATAATAAGCCCACTCTGAGGGGTAATTGTCCTTAAATCCAAAATCTTTGAGGTAATGATCCAAGAGGACGATCCCCATTTTGGGTTCAATTTGGTATTGGGCGGATACCCTACCCAAATCGAAAATCATATCTCTTCCCAAAGTACTAGTCCATTGTTCAGAATCCGGAAACTTCTCTTTAAAGCTCTTAAAAACCTCAGTATATTTTGACCTTGAAGAGATAAAATTATTTTTTACCTCAAAAATATAGGCCTGCATCATAGCCCCCTTCAAAGAGTCAATATTGGTGAGTTCGATGGCTTTTTTTTCAGCAAAAATAATACTACCACCAAAAATAGAGGGAATTTCGGCATACAACTGAATCAATAAATTCAGAAAAACAGTTCTTTTGGGCTGTAATTCGTGTGCTTTAAGGACTGACTTTCGGGCTTTAATGATGTAGGGGACCGATAAAAATCGGGAAACTTCCAGGGATTTTCGAGCTGCTGACACTGCTACTCTAAAATAGTTTTCTGCTTGGGGTGCCTTGAGCAGTAATCTTTCGTAATATTCTATAGCTGTGTCCCAGTCCTTGAATGCATAGGACAGTTTAGCAATGGACTTGATGATCGAAGTAGATTTTTGATGGGGTTGGTTCTTCAGTGAATTTAATGCTTCCAAATAAGTGGCGTCACTCTCGTAATCATAACTCACGAAAGGTGTTTTGATTTGCGATACCGTCAGCAGGGGAAAAATGAGAAAAGGTAAAACCCATTTAATTCTATTCATGGGTGGCATTTAGTATTTTCCAAATTATATCTTTTAGAGAAAGTAAACCCGACTGATCCACTGCAGAGATCATACAATGGGGAATTGCAGGAAAGGTTTTCTTAATTTCCTGGGCATACTCTTCTTTGAGTTCATCGTCCAAAAGGTCACATTTAGTTAGAGCAACAATATAGTCTTTATTAATAAGTTCGGGATTGTAGGTTCTCAATTCAGCCATCAAAATATCAAAAGCCTTTTTGACATCGGGGGTATCAGCTGGAATCAAAAAAAGTAATATCGAGTTACGTTCAATATGGCGTAAAAAATAGTGGCCAAGGCCTTTTCCCTCAGCAGCTCCCTCTATAATACCTGGAATATCGGCCATCACAAAGGACTGAAAATCACGATAGGGAACAATCCCCAAATTGGGTTTTAGAGTAGTAAACTCATAATCTGCAATTTTGGGTTTGGCGGCGGTCAATGAGGCCAAAAGTGTAGATTTTCCGGCATTAGGAAAACCGACCAAGCCGACATCGGCCAGAAGTTTAAGCTCCAAAGTGATCTGTAGTTCTTGTCCTGGAATGCCTGGCTGGGCATATCTTGGGGTCTGATTGGTGGAAGATTTAAAATTCCAGTTACCCAGTCCTCCTTTACCTCCTTCCAACAGAATAAATTCTTGATTGGGTTCAACAATTTCGCACAGTACTCCCTCCGTCTCTGAGTTTTTAACAACTGTTCCCAATGGGACATCGATGTAGATATCTTTTCCTTGAGCTCCACTACTCCTGTTTTTACTCCCATCGCCACCATGGCCTGCAACATAATGTCGAGTAAATTTGAAGGAATACAATGTCCAAAGGCTGGAATTGGCTCTAACAACTACATGCCCCCCTCGGCCTCCGTCACCTCCGTCGGGCCCGCCTTTAGTAATGTATTTCTCACGGTGCAGATGGACAGAACCCTTGCCTCCTTTTCCTGATTTAAGGTTGAGTTTTACGTAGTCAACAAAATTGGCTTCGGTCATCCTTTAAAGTAATCCATCGATTAAAGTGGTCAATCGTTGGGTGATTTCCTCAACACTACCGATACCATCCACGTTATGAAATTTTCCCTGAGCAATATAAAATGTCCTAAGCGGGGCTGTTTTATTGTTGTATTCGTCAAATCGATTTCTGATCTTATCTTGGTCCTGATCGTCAGCTCGGCCACTGGTTTTACCACGGTTGATAAGACGTTCAACCAAAATATCATCATCGGCTTCCAAAGCTAAAGTGGCGCTGATTTGCATGGATTTTTCACTCAAAAAAGCATCCAGTGCCTCGGCTTGTTTTGTTGTTCTGGGAAAACCGTCAAAAATAAAGCCCTTGGCCTCTTGATTATTTTCAACCGCATCCTTGAGCATGTCGATGGTCACCTGATCGGGAACCAAATCCCCTTTGT
>CAJVZM010000092.1 GCA_913020475.1 uncultured Flavobacteriaceae bacterium | reverse complement strand
TCAAACTCCAAGGACTTGTCGAAACTGTCTTTATTAATCATCAAAAACCGACCATCGGTGACGTTTAGTTTATCTATTTTGACAAAAACAGGACGATTGGTTTGGGGATTTGAGTGAGCCAGAAGTTTGTCCGTGAACTGAAAAAGGGAGTTCTTGTCTTCTCCTTTATATTGAGTAATTTTAAAATAAATTTCCTCAAAATCGGTTGATGAAAAAAATAAATTTCCACTGACCCACTGGCTTAAACTATAAAGATCTGTCTTGAAGTTTTTGGCATAAAATAGGGTGTCAGAATGATGATCTGCAACAAAAAAGGACGCCAAGTTAACAGAACCGTCAAATCCAATAGCTACACCGTCAACTTTAAAATTAGTCTCAAAATTTTTATTGATTTTTTTTGTAAATCGATTGGCCAAATGAGTTTGAATAGATGGAATACTGATAACAAATAAAGTTCCTAATGATAAAACAAAGATCATCAGCAGCAGTATGAGAACAAATTTGTTTAACTTTTTAATGGTAATACATTATTTTTGTGGCCGATAGGCAAATTGATATGAAAAAAACAACCTATATACTTGGGATTGAATCTTCTTGTGACGACACTGCTGCTGCCATTTTAAAAGACAATGAGGTACTTTCGAATTGTATTGCCAACCAAAAAATACATCAGTCATATGGCGGAATAGTACCCGAATTAGCTTCAAGGGCACATCAGGCAAATATTGTTCCAGTGGTACAACAAGCTCTTTCCATTGCAAATATCGACAAAAAAGAACTTTCTGCAATTGCATACACTAGAGGTCCGGGTTTATTGGGATCTCTTTTGGTGGGAAGTGCTTTTGCCAAGTCTCTTTCTTTGAGTCTGGACATCCCTATCATTGAGGTTAATCATATGCAGGCTCACTTGCTTTGTCACTTTATAAAAAATGAAGATGTGCGTCCTCCAGAATTCCCATTCTTGGGGGTAAACCTATCTGGTGGTCATACACAGATAGTTTTGGTAGAGAGCCATTTTGAAATGAAGGAAATTGGAAAAACAAGGGACGATGCCATAGGAGAAGCTTTTGATAAATGTGGAAAAAATATGGGTTTGAAATATCCTGCTGGTCCAGAAATTGATCGATTAGCCAAAAAAGGTGATCCCAATGCTTTTAATTTTCCCATTCCAAAAGTTGATGATTTGGACGTTTCATACAGCGGTTTAAAAACAGCTTTTATCAATTTGTTAAATAAAAACAGAATGAAAAATCCAAATTTCATTAAAGAAAATCTCAATGATCTTTGTGCCTCCATCCAAAAAACTTTAGTTACCGTGATCATCAAAAAAATAATCCTCGCTAAGGAAAAATATGATCTGAATAGAGTTGTGATTGGCGGTGGAGTTGCCGCAAATTCAGAAATCAGAAACGTTTTGTGTGATAAAGCCAAATATGATCATTGGGAAGTGTTTTTGCCACCCTTTCAATACACTACTGACAATGCTGCCATGATAGGAATCGTAGGTTATCACAAAATGCTGACCCAACAATTGGGGTCAATGAATCAGCCGGTAAGTGCCCGATTACAACTGTAATTATGGAGTTATTTTATAAAGAGAATTTGGTTGCCTACGATGAGTCAATAACTCTCGGTGCCGAAGAAAGCCTTCACTTGAGCAAAGTATTGAGAAAAAAAGTGGGTAAAATGATCAGTGTTACCAATGGTAAAGGATTGGAATGGCAGGGAAAAATCGTCAGTGCTGATGCACGAAAGGCAGCGATAAAAAAAACAGATATCATTTTACATCAAAACCGTCTCATACCCTTGCACATCGCTATTGCTCCTACCAAAATTAATGACCGATTGGAGTGGTTTCTCGAAAAAGCCACTGAAATAGGTGTTTCCCAAATTACTCCTCTATTATGTGATCACTCCGAGAGAAAAGTCATTAAACCCGAAAGACTCAATAAAATACTGATCGGTGGGATCAAACAATCCACTCAATTTTTCTTACCCAAACTCAATCCCATGATTTCATTTAAAGAATTTATGAAATTGGAACACCCGCAAACCAAGTTGATCGCACATTGTCAAAAAGGGGACCAAAAAGCCTTACATCAAATTCAAAATTTAAGCCGTAATATTTTGATTATGATCGGTCCAGAAGGTGATTTTTCTGACCGAGAAATAAAAATTGCTCGTCTTCTTAATTTTGGAGCGATCACACTAGGTGAGCAAAGATTGAGAACTGAAACAGCGGGTATAGTTGCCTGCTCTAGGGTAGCCACCCTTCGCGAAATTTCAAAAGTCGAATAAAGCTTTATTTTTATCTATCTTTATGGCATGGAAGCTAAAAATATCTCCCGAGGTATTCTTAATGCAATTCTCAAGTTAGGACTAATTATATTGGGGATCTTTTTACTGATTGAACTGAAGGTTTTACTGGTCTATCTTGTTGTAGCTGCCATAATCTCTTTAATTGGCCGTCCTATCGTTTTATTCCTAAAAAATAAACTCAAGTTCAGTAATCTACTGGCTGCCAGTATTTCCCTTTTCATACTGGGAAGTTTACTTTTTGGGATTATTTCACTATTCATTCCTTTAGTAATCCAACAAGGAGAAAACTTATCCCTTCTCAATCTTAATGAATTGGAGTATAAACTTGAAAAATTGATGAATGAAATCAGTTTATTTTTAAATTTCGACCCCACAAATATCGAACAGTACTCTTCACTGAAAAACTTTTTCAATACGGATAATTTGGGAGTTATTCCCGAATTTTTAAATCATTTATTAAGCCTATTGGGGAGTTTTACAATTGCATTGTTTTCCGTTACCTTCATTTCTTTTTTCTTATTAAAAGATAGTCATATATTAGAAAATGCTATCTTAGTTTTTGTCAATGATAAAAGCGAAGGGCGATTGAAAAAGTCTTTCGAGAAAATCAAAAATCTACTTTCCCGGTATTTTTTAGGGTTATTACTTCAAATCACCATACTACTAATAATGTACAGTATTATACTGCTCATATTTGGAATCAAAAATGCCATTGTTATTGCATTCTTATGTGCCTTACTTAACCTGATTCCATACATAGGTCCAGTTATTGGTGCGTTCTTAATGATATTCCTAACCATGACCAGTAATTTAGAGGCTGATTTCAGTAGCGTAATTTTACCCAAGACCATCTATGTTATGATCGGATTTTTTATCGGTCAAATAATCGATAATTTTTTCAGTCAGCCTTATATTTTTTCCAATAGCGTCAAATCTCATCCTTTGGAAATATTTATAGTAATTCTGGCCGGAGGGACACTTATGGGAACCACGGGAATGATCATAGCAATTCCTCTATACACTGCTCTAAAAGTCGTTTTTAAAGCCTTTTTGTCCGAAAATAAAATTGTAAAATCACTTACGCAAGATCTTTAGATGGTATCATTGATATTCCTTGAGTAAGGCTTGCTGATTTTGAAGTGCAGCAATAAATTCCGCTTTTAATTTTCCAATCAAATTTGAAACACTGACGCTATCGCTAATTGTGGATACCCCTTGGCCAGCAGACCAGATAGTTTTCCAAGCTTTTGCTTCTTCACTTACAGCGTCAGTTTCACTTCCAAAATCTATTTTTTTACTTTCTCTCCAGTGCTTTTCAGTAATACCCATGGCTTCTAGACTAGGTCTTAAAAAACTAGCATTTACTCCCGAGACTGCTGCGGTGTAAACAATGTCCTCTGCTCCACTGTCCATGATCATCTGTTTGTATTCTTCTTCCGCCATACTTTCGTGAACATTTATAAAACGGGTACCCATATAAGCCATATCGGCTCCCATTTGAAGTGCACTTGCAATATCATTGCCCGTACTGAGACAACCCGATAAAACTATTTTTTTGTCAAATACCTTTTTTACTTCATTTATCAGAGGAATCGGATGCAAAGTTCCAGCATGACCACCAGCTCCAGCTGCAACAACAATCAATCCATCAACACCAGCCTCAGCAGCCTTTTCCGCGTGTCTTTTTTTGATAATGTCATGATATACCAATCCTCCATACCCATGCACCACATTGACTAAATCAGCAATAGCTCCCAGAGAAGTAATAACCAATGGGACTTTGTGTTTTACACAAATATCCAAATCTGCTTTTACTCTGATATTGGTGGGGTGAACAATCAGATTGACACCAAAAGGAGCTGCTTTCTTACCGGTTTCTTTTTCAAAATTTGCCAGTGCATTTTTGATTTCAATAACCCACTCCTCAAAACCCTCTGAGGTTCTTTGATTCAAAGCGGGAAAGGTGCCTATAATTCCATTTTTGCAACATTTAATAACCAACTCAGGTCCTGAGATGAGAAACATAGGTGCAGCAATTAGGGGTAAGTCTAAAGACTTATAAAAATCATGATTCATTTGGATTTCTTTTTTAATGACCATTCAAATTCAAATTCGGAAACAACATGTCCCAACGCATCGGTTCCTGTTGATTTTAATTTTATAGCAACTGCCTCCCCACTTTCAATTGCTTTATTTACTGCATCTATCGCATATGTTCCCTGAGCGCAACGAAACTTTACCAACCCTTTGGCTTTTTTTTTGAAAATAGCCTGATTCTTTAAAACCAACATTGAAACAGCCTGTTTTGATTTTTTGATGGTATACATTAAAAAAATAGCTGTAGAGAGTTCTGCCGCCATCCCTTGAACAGCCCAAAATATGGATCCAAATGGATTTTGATTAACCCAACGGTGTTTTACAGAAACTTCGGCAGAGG
>CAJVZM010000091.1 GCA_913020475.1 uncultured Flavobacteriaceae bacterium | reverse complement strand
CAGCAGTGGTTTTCTTTGCAGCAGTGGTTTTCTTTGCAGCAGTGGTTTTCTTTGCAGCAGTGGTTTTCTTTGCTGTAGTGGTTTTCTTTACTGTAATACTCTTCTTTGCTGCAGTGGTTTTCTTTCCTGAAGTAGTTTTTTTGGTAGTAGTGGTTTTTTTCTCAGCCATAGCTGTGATGAAATTTGTATTCTGGCATCCGGGAATTTTAATTGAAACGACAGAAGATGTTAATGTTGTTTTACTACTCTCTTATTTCCCTATCAATTTAAGAGTGCGCAAATTTAATAGGAATATGCTTATTAACAAACATTTAAGGATTTTATTTGGCGTCAATTTTTTCTACCAAATTAGCAAATACTTGCTTGGTTGTAACCTCTGAAGTATCAATCTCTATGGCATCATCTGCCTTGCGAAGTGGTGCAACCTTTCTACTGCTATCGATTTTGTCACGATGAGTCAGATTGTTCCATACTTTCTCAAGGGTTGTGTCTTGACCTTGTGATTTGAGTTCTTGGTAACGTCTTTTTGCCCTAACCTCCGCTCGTGCAGTAAAAAAAAACTTGTGATCAGCGTTGGGAAATACCACTGTACCAATGTCTCTTCCGTCCATCACCAAACCACATTCGTTAGCCATCTGACGCTGTTGATGAAGTAAAAAATCTCTAACTACTGACAGAGAGGCAACTATACTAACATGGTCAGATACTAGTGGGAGTCTGATTTTTTGAGAAACGTTTTTGCCATTTAGATGTAAATCTCCAGTTTCAGGCTCTATACTCAAGCTTAGCCCATTTAAGGCACTACTGAATGCTTTTGTATCGAGCTCATTGTCTTTTAAAAACCCCTTTTCTAATACAAAAAGAGTAACTCCACGATAAAGGGCACCCGAGTCAATAAATGGGATTCGATAGTGTCTGGAGAGCATTTTGGCCAATGTACTTTTTCCAGAAGAGGCATAACCATCTATGGCGATAACTTTGCTTGAATTCAACGGACTATGATTTAAATGTCTTAGGATTCGGTACTTTTTTGGAAAGTATTGCAATATCGAGCACTTCTTTCATTTCTCTAACATAATGTAAAGTCAAACCCTTTAAATATTTTTCATTGATTTGGTCGATATCCTTTTTGTTGTCCTGGCACAAAATAATTTCTTTGATTTTAGACCTTTTTGCAGCAAGTATTTTTTCCTTGATTCCTCCTACAGGGAGGACTTTTCCTCTCAAGGTGATTTCACCTGTCATTGCCAATTTAATTTTAACTCTTTTTTGAGTAAATAGAGACACCAACGAGGTGAGCATTGTAATTCCGGCACTTGGACCATCTTTTGGGGTGGCACCCTCCGGCACATGAATGTGAACGTTATATTTATCAAAAGCGAAATGTTCTAGTCCCAATAATGCTTTTTTGGATTTGATAAATTCCATGGCAATCGTGGCTGACTCTTTCATTACCTTCCCCAAATTCCCAGTAATAGAGAGTTGCCCTTTTCCATCAGAAATTGCAGACTCAATAAAAAGAATATCCCCACCTACAGAAGTCCAGGCCAAACCTGTTACAACACCGGCTACATGATTGTTTTCGTAGATGTCACGGTGAACTTTTTCCGGCCCCAAAATCTCCACCAAATCTTTAGGAGCGGGATTGATTTTATAATTTTCTTCCATAGCAATGGACTTGGCAGCATATCTAACCACCTTTGCAACTTGCTTTTCAAGACCTCTTACACCTGACTCTCGTGTGTATCCATCGACTATTTTATCCAAAATTGCCTTGTTCAAACTCAATTGTTTGTTTTTTAATCCGTGTTCTTTGAGCTGCTTTGGTAATAGATGTCTTTTGGCAATGGCGGATTTTTCTTCCAAAGTATAGCCCGAAAGATTAATCATTTCCATTCGATCCCTTAGGGCTGGATGAATGGGAGATAGGCTATTAGCGGTGGCAATAAACATAACTTTTGATAAATCATATCCCATCTCAAGGAAATTATCGTAAAAAGCTGTGTTTTGCTCAGGATCCAAAACCTCAAGTAAGGCCGCAGATGGATCTCCTTGAACCCCTGTACTTACCTTGTCAATTTCGTCTAAAACAAAAACAGGGTTTGAAGTGCATGCTTTTTTCAAACTTTGAATAATACGTCCTGGTAGTGCTCCTATATAAGTTTTACGATGGCCTCTGATTTCGGCTTCGTCACGCATACCACCTAATGAAATCCTTACATAAGATCTACCCAAGGCCTCAGCGATGGATTTGCCCAGCGAAGTTTTACCTACTCCGGGAGGGCCAAACAAACACAAAATGGGGGACTTCATATCGTTTCGAAGTTTTAAAACTGCCAAATACTCTATTATGCGTTTCTTGACGTCCTCCAACCCAAAATGGTCACGATTGAGAATTTTTTGGGCCTTCCTTAAATCAAATTTATCAACTGAAAATTCATTCCACGGTAAGTTTAGAAAAAGATCTAAATAATTTCGTTGAACAGAATACTCCGCCACCTGGGGATTCATGCGCTGGAGTTTGGCCAATTCTTTATCAAATTGAGATCCAACAACTTTGTCCCACTTTTTTTGTTTGGAACGCTTTCGCATTTCTTCAACCTCCTCATCAAAAGAAACCACTCCCAACTCCTCTTGGATGGTTTTCATCTGTTGATTAAGGTAATATTCTCTTTGCTGCTGGTCCAAGTCTGTCCTCACCTTGGATTGGATATCATTTTTTAATTCTAATTTTTGATATTCTACATTCATCAGTTTGAGACATTCGATAGCACTCTCCTGAAGATCAAAAATAGACAAAACCCTTTGTTTCTCAATAACTGATAGATTCATATTAGAAGAAACAAAATTTATCAAAAAAGCATGGCTTTGAATATTTTTAATTGCAAAAGATGCTTCCGAAGGAATGTTTGGGTTTTCGTGAATGATTTTTAATGCCATGTCTTTAATAGAGTCAATAATAGCTTTAAACTCCGAATTTTCTTTTGCTGGAAAGATTTCTTCAACAGGATTTATGCAAGCTTTTAAATATGGCTCTTCGTTGGTAATACTTTGGATCTCAAATCTTCTTTTCCCCTGTATAATTACCGTTGTATTGCCATCGGGCATTTTGAGAACCCTAAGTATTTGCGCCACTGTTCCAAGCGAATATAAGTCGGAGGGAGACGGATTTTCGATATTCTGATCCTTTTGAGCGACTACTCCAATGATTTTATCAGATTTGTTAGCATCCTTGATCAATTGAATGGATTTATCTCTTCCTGCGGTAATGGGGATAACCACTCCCGGAAATAGTACGGTATTTCTAAGCGGGAGTATCGCTACCTCCTTAGGTAATTCCTCATTTCTAAGCGCTTCCTCATCCTCGGTAGTAAGTAAGGGAATGAGCTCCGCCTCCGCTTCAATATCTCGGAGTGTCAAATTGTCAAATGATGTAAAACTAGATTTGGCCATATGCTATTTTTCAGTCAATTTGTCATGAAGTGTAGTATTTATGCCTTAACATTCGCAGAAAAACACAGTTTATGAGCATTAACAATATATATATTCAATTGTTATGCCAACAGAGTAATTTGGATTTATTTTGCTTAACGATTGTTGGGGATGCGAGATAATAGCAAAGCCCCTGCTAAAAAAAGAACAATAAAAAATAAAATTGCGTTGCGCATACTACCTGTAAACTGATCAATGGATCCAAACATGGCCATCCCTATAATTATTCCCACCTTTTCAGTTACATCATAAAAACTAAAAAAAGAGGTAGTATCGTAAGTCTCAGGGATTAACTTGGAATATGTTGATCGGGACAGGGACTGTATGCCTCCCACAACCAAGCCTACTCCAGCTGCTGCGAAATAGAACTCCATCGGGGTTCTGATAAAAAAAGCGAAAATACACAACACAGCCCAAATAAAATTGACAACTATCAATGTAGAAATATTGCCAAATCTTTTGGAAGCTGAAGCAGTTGCGTAGGCTCCAAAAATCGCAACAATTTGAATCAATAAAATGCTAACAATCAAACCTATTGTTTTTTGTTGGGTATTTGCCCACATAATTTCTTCTTCACCAAAATAAGTAGCAATTAAAATAACTGTCTGTAAAGCGGTACTATAGACAAAAAAGGCTGGAAGAAACTTCTTCAAAATTGGATAATCATTCAACTGATACCAAACTTTTTTCAGTTCTAAAAACCCATTCCAAAAAACATCTTTGGTCACCTTTGTTTCTTTATTGCCTTTAGGTAAGTAATAAAAGGCATATTGGCTAAACAAAGCCCACCAAATACCAACAGTGATAAAAGAATATTTCATGGCTTTTAACGAGGATTCAACAGGAGTTCCGGTAATACCATACCAATCGGGCTGCATTACCATTGATAAATTAAAAATCAACAACAACACACTACCTATATATCCCATAGAATAACCTCTTGCACTTGCAAAATCTTGCTGTTCGGGATGAGCAATATCAGGTAAATAGGAATTGTAGAAGACTAAACTGGCCCAAAAACCAATCAGTGCCAAGAAATAAAAAAACAACCCCATATAGATGCTATCTAATTCAAAGAAATAAAGTCCCATACAGGAAACGGATCCTGTGTAGACAAAAATTTTCATGAATCGTTTTTTGTTTCCTATATAGTCCGCTATTCCTGAAAGTAAAGGAGAATTGAATGCTACAACCACAAAGGCCATTGCTGTTACAAAACTGATTAAAGCCGTGTTCTTAAAATCGTATCCCAAAAATTCAATGGTATTGATATCCTCTGATATGGAACTGTAGTAAATAGGAAAAACTGTAGAACTGATGACCAGCGGATACACGGAATTTGCCCAATCATACGAAGCCCAGGCATTAATTAATTTGGAATTTCCTTTTTCTAACCGATTTTTTCTTT
>CAJVZM010000090.1 GCA_913020475.1 uncultured Flavobacteriaceae bacterium | reverse complement strand
CCAACCACATCGTGTTGATACCTTATATACATTCCATGATTAACCATTCCTCTTATGATATGAGCCAAATCATCATCATTGGTAAAAATAGCACCTCCATCTCCGTAGGCACCTAGATTCTTAGATGGGAAAAAAGACGTTGTTCCAATATGTCCCAAGGTTCCTGTTTTCTTTTTATTACCATCAGCAAATGTGTAATAAGCACCAAGTGATTGGGCGTTATCCTCAACTACATATAGCTTATTTTCCTTGGCAATGGCCAAAATTTCTTCCATATCCGCAGCCTGTCCAAATAAATGAACCGGAATAATGGCTTTTGTTTTAGGGCCGATAGCCTTTTCGATGGAAGGAATATCGATATTGAATGTTTTGGGGTCCACATCAACCAAAATAGGTGTTAGTCTTAAAAGAGAAATTACTTCGACAGTAGAAGCAAAGGTAAAATCGGTAGTAATAACTTCGTCACCGGGTCTCAAACCAAGGCTCATTAATGCAATCTGGAGAGCATCTGTTCCATTTGCGCAGGGAATTACATGTTTTGCACCCAAATATTTTTCAAGATGATTTTGGAAACCTTTTACACGAGGTCCATTAATAAACATAGTGGATTCAATAGTTTCTATAATGGACTGATTGACTTGTTCTTTGATGTGCTCGTATTGACCTTTGAGGTCAACCATTTCAATCTTTTTCATAATTTTTCTTACAGCGCTAAATTAAAAAAAAGGAATCTGCTTTTCACAATTGATATTAAAAACTATTTTTGAATCCATGATATTTCGTATTATTTACAATCTGATTTTATACCTCAGCTACCCTATATTGAAGTTTTTGGCCCTATTCTCTAATAAACTGGAACTTTTTATATCAGGGCGTAAGCTAGTCTTTGATCATTTAAAATCCAAGGGGGTGAATCGTGACAGTTGGGTATGGTTTCATGCAGCTTCATTGGGTGAGTTTGAACAGGCACGCCCATTGATTTTAGAGTACAAAAAGACTTTTACAAAACATAAAATTTTACTTACTTTTTTTTCACCCTCGGGTTATGAAGTTCAAAAAGAATTTGATGCCGCAGACTGTATTTGTTATTTACCCTGGGACACAACCAAAAACGTTAATCGATTCCTTGATTTTTGTAAAATCAATCGCGCTATTTTTGTGAAGTATGAATTTTGGCCGAACTACTTCAATGGTCTCTCAAGAAGGAATATACCTGTCTATTCAGTCTCGAGTATTTTTAGACCGAATCATTTTTTTTTCAAAAGTACTGGAAAGAGCTATAGGAATATACTATATAACGTTAAACACTTTTTTGTTCAAAACTATGAATCAAAAAAACTATTGAATTCAATCGGTATTAGTCAGCTTAGTATAAGTGGAGACACACGATTGGATCGTGTATATGATTTGGCCCAAAATCATAAAAGGATTGATCTAATTGAAAAGTTTTTAAAAAATCAGGAATGTTTTGTCGCCGGCAGCACTTGGCCTGAGGACTACAAATTGATGGATTATTTTTTGAAAAATCCTACGCCCATCAAAATCATCATAGCTCCCCATAAGATTTCTAAACAATCCATTGATAACTTAGTAAAACGGATTGAGCTGCCTTATACCAAGTGGAGTGATTTCGATGAGAAAAAAGATGCAGACAAAAAAGTACTGATCATTGATACCATAGGTCAACTGGCTATGATTTATCGCTATGCAAAGTTTGCATACGTGGGTGGAGGAATGAGGAAAGGTGGATTACACAATACATTAGAACCAGCAGCGTTCGGGATTCCCGTTGTTATAGGAAGGTATTTCAGCAGGTTTCAGGAAGCTGTTTTGTTGCAAAAAAAAGGAGGTATTTATAGTGTGCAATCTCCAAAAAAATTTAGAAAAACATATCTAAAATTAATGAATGACGCAAAATTAGCTGAGCGAATGGGTAAAATCAATAAAGGTTATATCCAATCGGGAAAGGGAGCCACCCAACACATAATTGAGATAATTAAAATGCATAGCATTGAATAGATTTCCATTTTACATATATTTACGTTTCAAGTTGTAATTATGAAGAAAATATTAGTATGCTTATTATTTCATACGGCTGTTGGTCAGTCTCAACAAATGGACAGCCCCTTGAATATCATTCTAATGATTGGTGATGGAATGGGTTTAAGTCAGATATCTGCCGGAATGTATGCCAACAATAACCAAACTGTATTGGAAGAATTTCCTGTCATTGGGCTTTGCAAAACACATTCGATAAATAATTTGGTAACGGATTCTGCTGCAGGAGGGACCGCAATAGCTTGTGGCGAAAAAACCTACAATTATGTCCTTGGAATAAATTCAAAAAATAAAAAACTTGAATCCGTCTTAGAAATTTGTGAAGACAATGGTTACAATACTGGACTAATAGTAAATTCTAGTATAGTACATGCAACTCCAGCCTCGTTTTATGCTAATGTCAATTCTCGAAAAAATTATGGAGAAATTGCTCTTCAACTTAGTGAAAGTGATGTAGATTATTTTATTGGTGGGGGGGAAAAGTATTTTAATAAAAGAAAAGACTCCCGAGACCTCATTAAAGAGATGAATACTGTAGATGTGGTCAAAAGTTTTGGAGCTTACAAAAAATCGAATGCAGAGAGAATAGGCTTGTTTACTTATGATGATGAACCCCCATCTATAATCGACGGAAGAGAGCCTATATTGGCGGATTACTTAACTGCTACTTTGGATAAATTGGACAGACGAGAAGAACCCTTTTTCCTAATGGTAGAGGGCTCACAGATCGATTGGGGAGGTCACGCCAATGATATTGATTATATTACCTCAGAGTATATAGAATTCAACAATACAATTGAGGTAGCTTTGAATTATGCAAAAAATAATTCTAACACCTTAGTAATCGTAACCGCCGACCACGAAACAGGCGGTTTAGCCATTACCAGGGGTAAAATCAAGAATTTTAAGATGGTTACTGGTTTTAATACGATTGGGCATTCGGCCACTATGGTCCCAGTGTTTAGTTATGGAAAATTTTCGAAACTTTTTGCAGGGATTTATGAAAACAATCAAATCTTTCATAAAATGATTAAAGCTTTAGGTGTGAACTAAGCTTACTTGGTTCTCATATTATTAATTACCTTTTTATCAAAATCACTATCGTCCTCTAGTATTTCAAAAAAGCCAGATAAGAAAGACTTTGTACTTTCAAATTCAGAGGTCAATTCAAATCTGGACTTCTGATTATCTATGATTTGAAAAAATTGAGCCTTTTTACTTAATAATTGATCGCGTACCTCCTGAACCATTGATTCATCTCTTTTAAAACCTCGATATTTTCTATCCTTGACAGTATTTATTCCCAGTGTTGCATTCACAATGGCATAACTAGCATCTACCAAACCACATAAATCAAAATCATAAGGCAATGGATAGATAGTTTTATCAATGTAAAGTAATTTCCCATTGTGTTGATAGGCAACCGAAAAGTCGGTGTTTCCAATCATGAATTGGAACATGGAGTTTTTAATAGAGGTCATATCATCCATTGCTTTGGGATGTATATACCTTTCAAAAGACTTTCCTTCAAAGCGGTCGGCAACACGCTTGTCGTCTTCAATTAGGAATCCTTTGAGTTTATGAACTATCTTCTTATTTCTTTTGATTTCTAAAAACTCAATATCAACCATACGGGTTTGAAAGTGGTAAGGAGATATCTTTTCATATAGCTTATAAGCGATAAACTCTTGAACAATGTTGTCATTTTTTTCTTCTTGAAGTAAACAAGGAACAACTAGTTTTAGATTTTTATTCCCCTCAAATAAGGAGCCCTCTGCTTTTGATTTTTTTATTTTCATCTTTATGGGTGGGAAATAACACTTGGATCTTCTGAAATTACCCCTAGCTCTCAATGAAACCTCAAGATCATTCCATTTATTTTCGTGCCAAAAAGACATATTGGTTTTAATATAAGTTGTATCATCTGTTTCAAGCCGAATCTCTTTATTGGAATAGCTTAATTTAATTTTTAATGGATCCTGATTTTCAAATAAAAGGTCTGATTTCTGTTCAATCTGAGCACTAACAGAACCCAAAAACAAGAGTGCCACTAAAAAAAACATTTGCTTATTCATAATATAGTTAATAGTTTTAACTAAAATAATAAAAATTTGTGATAAGATACCTTTCCATTATCAACCATCGAACGCTGATAACACTATTGCTTTCCGTATTGGTGCCTTTTTGTGCCTACAATTTTGAAATCATATATAATATTGATCTTACTTTAATTAGTATAGCAATTATTTTTCCTCTGGTTTTTGCCATCAGAGGTGCGTTCAAAAGAAGGGAAAAGGCTTTGGAGTTTTTGAGTTTACACAGGGGGGCCATCAAAACGATAACTTATTTTTTTATGAACGCCGCCAAACTTCCCGACGACGCAAAAAAAGAAATAAAAGAAATACTAAATGACCTTTCCAACTCCTTTTTAGATCATCTTTCTCAGACCAATCACAATACCGATATAATTGATGCCAAAACAGAGCTAATCTTCCAATTCATTGAAAAACACAACGAGGAATTATCCGGAGGGGTAAAACAAAAGATTTTTAGATTTATCAGAGATGTTCATGTATCGCAAGAAAATCTCATTGCTGTTCACACCCACAGAACCCCAATTAGCCTAAAAGCTTATTGTTTGATATTTATTTATATGTTTCCTGTAATTTACACCCCTACCATCATAAATAAGATTGGATTGGAAAACCCAGTTGGGTTGACATATTTTGTGATCATTCTCAGTGAGTTTATTCTCATTTCACTCTATAATATTCAAGATCAAATGGAATATCCCTTTGATAAAGATGGATTGGATGATATTAAGTTAGATTATTTTAAGGTCAACAGATCAATCAAATAAACTTCCCCTTAAAATTATGG
>CAJVZM010000089.1 GCA_913020475.1 uncultured Flavobacteriaceae bacterium | reverse complement strand
GATGAACACGATGTTGTTGAGATCATAAAATACAACCTAGAACAAGAGGGATACAAATTAGAGACAGCGTCCAATGGAAAGGAGGCTCTAAAAAAGGCTCAAATAAACACTCCTCATCTAGTCATCATGGATGTGATGATGCCTGAAATGGATGGTATTGAAGCCTGTGAAGAATTGCGCAGCGACCCTACTTTTAACGACACAATTATTATGTTTCTTACCGCTAGAGGAGAAGATTATTCTTACGTAGCAGCTTTTGATGCTGGCGCTGATGACTATGTTACCAAGCCCATTAAGCCCAAAATCATTGTTTCCAAAGTTAAAGCCCTTTTGCGCCGCCTCAAAAATGAGGAAAAAAACCAAGATAAAATCCAATTCGGCAAATTCATCATTGACAAAGAAAGGTATGAAGTCACCCACAAAGGGAGAACCTTCTCCCTACCACGAAAGGAATTTGAACTCCTTTTCCTTTTAGCTTCCAGACTAGATAAGGTGGTTAAAAGAGAAAAAATCATGGAACTCGTTTGGGGAAGTGGTGTAGTAGTTGGGGATAGAACTATAGATGTTCACATCAGAAAACTTAGAGAAAAACTGGGTAACAAATATTTCAAGACCGTCAAAGGCGTGGGTTATAAATTTACTCAACCCATCGAATAACTCCCGTTTTGAGAATTAAGAATTTTAGAGTTGCATTTCGTTTGTCGGCCATTTTGGTTGGATTGTTGGTCTTGATGATGAACCTTCTATTTTTCTTCATCGACCTAAAATTCAATACCGAAATTCTGCTGTTGCTTGGAAGTATGCTTTTGTTATTCTTTATTTCTTCAGTATTGCTGATCAATTATCGAATTGAAAGGTTTATTCTTAACAAAATAAAGGGCATCTACAATGACCTTTCTCCCTCAGGCGTATCGATGAGCCAACAAATTGTTCAATCCGATATGGAGGCTCTGCGGGAAAGTATTCTGAAATTCGCCGATGATAAAAAACTTGAAATTGAAACCCTTAAAGAAAAGGAAGACTATCGAAAAGAATTTATTGGAAACATATCACATGAACTAAAAACGCCTTTATTTACCATACAGGGCTATGTGCTCACTTTGTTGGAGGGAGCCGTTGGAGATAAAAATGTCAGGGAAAAGTACCTCAAAAGAACGGCTAAGGGTGTAGAGCGCTTGATTTATGTGGTCAAAGATTTGGACTTAATCACCCAATTTGAATCTGGTATCAAAACCATTGACAGGACTTTTTTCAACATCAATGAACTGATTGTAAACGTTTTTGATTTACTAGAGATGCAAGCTATTAAAAATAAAATTTCCATCAGTTTTGATCGCGATTACATCGAGTCTTATCAAGTTTTTGCCGATAAAGAAAGGATTCAGCAGGTATTAACAAATTTGATTGTCAATTCACTGAAGTATGGCGTAAAAAATGGAAAAACTGAAGTTAGCTTGGAGGAACTGAGCGAAGAAAAGATATTAGTCAAGATTTCTGACAATGGGGAAGGCATATCAGAAGAGCACTTACCCCGACTTTTCGAGCGTTTCTATCGGATTGATAAATCTGGGAATCGCAAAGCAGGAGGTTCGGGATTGGGATTGTCCATCGTCAAGCACATTATCGAAGCCCATCAAGAAAAACTTTTGGTCGAAAGTACTATCGGGGCAGGGTCCGAATTTTCTTTTTCCCTACAGCGGGTCACCAAAAAGGTAAAATCTCCTCAAAATTAATTTCCCATTGGCTAAATTTATCATTTAATTCAAGGCAATGGGAAGTAAAAATAAACTCAAACGATTTAAGGAGAATGAAACCTTCAAAAACGTCATTCAGCCTTCGCGAGATCGATTGAAAAAAAATGGTTTTGAGCTCAGAGGCCACTGGCACGAAAAGTATTTTGGTAACGACCGCCCCATCATATTGGAGCTGGGTTGTGGAAAAGGGGAATACACTCTTCATTTGGCCACTCAAAATCCCGACAAAAATTTCATTGGCATTGATATTAAAGGGGCGCGCTTTTGGAGGGGTGCCAAAACAGCACTGGTGGAAAACCGTGAAAATATTGCATTTGTTCGCGCGCAAATTGAGTTGATTGATACCCTATTTACCGATGGTGAAGTGTCCGAGATTTGGATTACATTTCCCGATCCGCAGATCAAATTTAAAAGAAGCAAGCATCGGTTGACCCATCCATTATTTTTGAATCGATATCGAAAGATACTGCAAGATCAGGGCAGTGTTCATCTCAAAACCGACAGCGCCTTTTTATACGGTTATACTTTGGGATTGATGCATGATCCGGCTTACCACTTGCTTTATGCCCACCACGACATTTACAACAATCTTGATGCTCCGAAAAGTGCAGTGGCTATTCAAACCTTTTATGAAAAAATGTTTTTAGAGCAAAACATACCCATCACCTATCTTCAATTTCAATTCAACTGATGTCTTTATTTTTTGATCAGGTCTATGCAGTTGTTCAGAAGATTCCGCTTGGGAACGTCACTTCCTATGGCGCTATTGCACGATATTTGGGCCATCCCAGGAGTGCAAGAATGGTAGGTTATGCCTTAAACGCTTCCCACCTGCGGACTGATGTTCCCGCTCATCGGGTTGTCAACCGTAATGGATTATTGTCTGGAAAGCACCATTTCCATGGATCAAAATTGATGCAACAACTACTCGAAAGTGAGGGAATCTCTGTCAAAAATGATCAAATCACTAATTTCAAAGAGTTTTTTTGGGATCCCAATTTGGCCCTACCACCCCTCAAGATCTAAACTTTTGTTTCCGAGTAGATTAGAGTATATTTGTATTCCAAAAAATAACTTGTCTAGAGATGAAACTGAACAAGCAAGAGGTGGTGCAAGCCTTAAAAACAATTACTGCTCCAGGGTCAGGAGAAAACTTGATTGACAGCAAGGTAGTTAAAAACATCATGGTCTTTGGAGATGAGATCGATATTGATGTGGGTTTGACCAATCCTACCCTACAAGCTCGAAAAAAATTAGAGGTCACCATTTTGGAAGTATTGCATGAAAAAATTCACCCTAAGGCTAAAATCAAAATCAACACCAAAGTGGAAAGTCAGCCAACAGCACTACCCATCAAGGGTAAGCCTATAGCTGGTATAGATTCTATTATTGCAATTTCCTCCGGGAAAGGGGGCGTTGGAAAATCGACTGTAACAACCAATCTGGCAGTTACCCTTGCCCAAATGGGCTGTAAAGTTGGTATTTTGGATGCTGATATCTACGGTCCTTCCATACCCACTATGCTTGATCTGGAGGGCAAGAGACCCTTGTCGGTCAATGTGGATGGTAAGTCCAAAATGGCACCGGTAAAAAATTACGGTGTTAAGGTTTTATCTATAGGATTTTTTACCCAACCAAACCAAGCAGTTGTTTGGCGGGGCCCAATGGCGGCTAAGGCACTTAATCAAATGATCTTCGACGCCGACTGGGGAAACCTAGACTTTTTACTCATCGATCTTCCTCCCGGTACGGGTGACATTCACCTGAGTATTGTTCAGTCACTTCCTTTGAATGGGGCGGTGGTAGTCAGTACTCCCCAAAATGTTGCTTTGGCAGATGCTAAAAAAGGAATCGCCATGTTTACACAAGAAAGTATAGATGTCCCTGTTTTGGGTATTATCGAAAACATGGCCTATTTCACCCCTGAGGAATTACCCGATAATAAATATTACATTTTTGGGAAGCAAGGGGCAGAAAATTTGGCCGCAGACAAAAATGTACCTTTTCTTGGTGCTTTGCCATTAGTACAATCAGTGAGAGAAGCAGCTGATGTTGGAAGGCCAGCTGCATTGCAGGACGCCACGCCCATTCAGAAGTCCTTTACAGAGGTCACCCAAAATTTGGTGACCCAATTATTGAAAAGAAATTCTACCTTACCACCAACCAAGGCTGTAGCCATCACCAATATGGTGGGTTGCGCAGCTGTAAAATAATGCAAATGGATTCACAACAAATAGAAGATAAAGTATTGGAAGCATTGGAAGAGATTCGTCCTTTTTTGGCCTCAGATGGAGGAGACATTTCTTTGGTTGCTATTGAAAATGACAAAAAGGTAAAGGTAAAGCTTCACGGAGCTTGTGTTTCCTGTACTGTTAACCAGATGACTCTCAAGTCGGGGGTGGAGATGACAATCAAAAAATACGCTCCTCAGATCGAGGAGGTTGTCAGTGTAGAACCTATCTAGCCCATGATTAAAACGGACATCATTATTATTGGAGCCGGACCCACCGGTTTGTTTGCTGTCTTTGAAGCGGGATTATTAAAGTTAAAATGTCACTTGATCGATTCTCTGCCTAAAGCTGGTGGACAGTGTGTCGAAATCTATCCCAAAAAACCAATATATGACATCCCTTCTCGTCCTGAAATTCTGGCTGGCGACTTAGTCGATCAGTTGATGAAACAAATCCAACCCTTTCAACCCGGTTTCACTCTTGGAGAAACCGCCCAGGAAATTGAAAAAAAGGAAGATGGCAGCTTTGTGGTTACTACCAATAAGGGAACTCAACACCAAGCCCCTGTTATTGCCATTGCGGGCGGTTTAGGGACTTTTGAACCACGTAAGCCCAACCTAGCCAATTTGGCATTATGGGAGGATAAGGGAGTGGACTATATCGTCCGTGAGCCCGAAAAATATCGCAACCAAAAAGTATTAATTGCTGGAGGAGGTGATTCGGCATTGGATTGGACCATAGTGCTGGCAGAAGTAGCTCAAAGTGTTACTTTGGTTCACCGTCGCAACGAATTTCGTGGAGCACTCGACTCCGTAGAGAAAGTTCAAGCCCTAAAAAATCAAAATAGAATTAAGCTCATTACCCCTGCCGAAGTCACCGATTTAGGGGGTGACATGCACTTGTCCTCTGTGACCATCAGCCATAATAGAACTTCCTCAGAACATCAGGTGGATTATTTTATTCCTCTTTTTGGATTGACCCCAAAACTGGGGCCCATAGCCCAATGGGGATTGGAAATTAAAAAAAATGCCATAAAAGTTGATAACAGTCTGGATTATCAAACAAATATTCCTGGTATTTATGCCATAGGTGATGTCAATACCTATCCTGGAAAACTCAAACTCATTCTTTGCGGCTTCCACGAAGCTACCTTGATGTGCCAAAGTGCTTTCCAGCGTATTTATCCTGACAAAAGAAATATTCTCAAATATACTACTGTCAGTGGCGTTACCGGATTTGATGGGAGCCGAAAAGAAGCTCAAAAATCAACCATCAAAACCATTGAATAAATGGATATTAAAATTACTGTAATTGACCGATATGGTAAACCTCATCAACTTGAGGCTCCCACCGATATGGACATGAATCTCATGGAAGTTTGCAGGGCCTATGAATTACCCGTGGAGGGAAC
>CAJVZM010000088.1 GCA_913020475.1 uncultured Flavobacteriaceae bacterium | reverse complement strand
ACGAATTAGACGAAGTAATTTTACTTAAAAGAAAAAATACAATTCAAAAATCCTATTTCAAAACTATGAATATAGTAAGTGTTTCTAGTGATGAACTACTTAAGGCTGCGTGTTGTAATGTTTCAGAAAGTTTTGAGACAAACCCTTCAATTGATGTTAGTTTCTCGAATGCCATAACTGGAGTTAAGGAAGTTAAGATGCTCGGTCTTGAAAGTCCATATCTTTTAATAACTGAGGAAAATATTCCTATGGTAAGGGGGGGGTCTCAAGTCTTTGGTCTATCATTTATCCCCGGTTCCTGGGTTGAGAGTATGCAAGTGACTAAAGGTGTTGGAAGTGTAGTCAACGGATTTGAAAGTATTTCTGGACAGGTTAATATTGAATTGAATAAACCAATTAGTGATGATCCCATATTTATCAATCTTTTTAGAAATAACATGGGAAGAAATGAATTGAATTTTCATATCAATCGAAAAGTTAACAAAAAATTAAGTACTGGATTATTTATTCACGCAGATCACAGAAAAGAAAAATTTGATGGTAATAATGATGGTTTTTTGGACTCTCCTCTAGTTGAGGGATACAGTATATTCAATAGGTGGCAATTGACTGATTTAGAAAAGGGTATTGTGAGTTTTTTTGGTATTAAGTTCATGAAAAATGATAAGGAAGGAGGTGAAAAAAATGATGCCAATAGCTTGTTAAGTAAACTTTGGTTAAGTGAGATTAAAACCGAAAGATTTGATGCCAGTTTCAAGCTAGGTTATGTCAATCCAAACATCCCATATCAATCTTTGGGCTTTCAAATGGCATATTCAGATCATGATCAAAACTCTTTTTTTGGGATAAGGAATTATGATATAACACACAGAAGTTTATATTCTAATTTAATTTACAATTCTATTATAGGAAATACCATGAATAAAATTAAAACAGGTATTAATTTGACTTACGATGATTACGATGAGTTAATAGATTTAGATAAAAATAAGACTGAAAGAACTGACAGATCAATTGGTGGTTATTTTGAATATAGCTTTGACAACACTACAAACTTCAGTTTAACAGCTGGTTTAAGATATGATTTACACAACAATTTAGGGTCATTTTTTACTCCAAGGTTTCATATGAGATATCAACCTAAAGAAAAAACCGTTTTGAGATTCTCTATTGGTTCTGGAAGAAAATCCTCAAATATTTATGCTGAAAATCAAGAAATTTTTTCAACAGGAAGAAAAATCAAATTAATTAACAATGGTGGTAAATTTTACGGTCTAAACGCTGAAAAAGCATGGAATTATGGTTTAAGTTTCAGGCAAGGTTTCAATTTAAATAATAATGATGGTGATATCACTTTTGATTACTATGTCACTGATTTTCAAAATCAAATTGTAGTTGACTGGGAAACGGAGGGTGAATTGAGTTTTTATAACTTAAATGGAAAAAGCTATGCCAGGAGTTTTCAATTAGAAATTGACTATCAGCTAACTAGAAAAATTAAAATGAAAACTGCTTACAAGAATTATCAAGTGAACAAACAATATAATTCTGGAATGAAACAGAATCCATTAACTCCAAAAAATAGATTTTTTATAAATCTTGATTACTCCTCAGATGCTAACGATCAAGGCGGGTTTTGGAAATTTGATTTTACTTTGAACAATGTTGGTAAACAGAGATTGCCAGAACATAGTGGTTTATCTAATTTTTTAGGATTTAGTCCCTCATATTCACTTCTAAATTCTCAAGTCACAAGGGTTTTTTCTGAAAAATTTGAAATTTATTTAGGAGGAGAAAATCTAGGAAAATATACTCAAAAAACACCTATTTTGAATTCTGAAAATCCCTTTGGAACCAGTTTTGATGGTACTTTGGTGTTTGCACCTATTATGGGTCCAACCATTTATGCAGGAATTAGATTAAAATTGTAAATTAGATTTGTGAAAAACTTATACTTGATATTTCTTTTGTTTTTTTCTTTTGCCTTTAGTCAGAACTCTGGAGATAAAAATAAAAAGGCTACTTTCCTTGTCAAAGGAGTTTGTGAAATGTGTAAAAATAGGATTGATGTAGGAACTGTCAAGATCAAAGGGGTTAAATACGCCAATTGGGACCTTGCCTCAAATAATCTTTCAATAATTTTTAATTCAAATAAGATCAATTTGGATTCAATTCAAAAACAAATTGCTGCATTTGGCCACGATTCAGGAAAATACAAATCTCCTGAAAAAGTTTACAATAGTTTACCTGAATGTTGCTTTTATAAAACAAATACACCACATTAAACATGAAAAACTCAAAAACAGTAATTACAGCACTTATTGCATCGGGCTTAACAATTTTATTACTTTGGATCATTAACGATAAACCATTCTCGGAAGAAAATACTGCTCCCAATCCTGAAAAGATAGTGGAACTTATGGGCAATCAAACATCATTTGGAGTTAAGGGAAACTGTGGAATGTGTAAAAAAACAATAGAAACAGCTGCATTATCTTTGGACGGTGTATTAAGTGCCCAGTGGAGTGGACAAACCAAGCAGATTAGTCTTGTTTATGATCCTCAAGTTGTTGAATTGTTAAATATCCATAAAGCAATAGCAAACTCTGGATACGGAACTGAACTTGTAGAGTACAACATGGAAAACTATGATGAACTCCCATTGTGTTGTCAATACGATCCAAGTATGATTATTAAGTCAAATTAATTTTTGTTAATTTTAGTTGTAATAAACCAAAAAAAATGAAGAAAATTTTACTATACTTTATTTCAGCTTTATTAATAAGCTGTAATACAACTGCTCCAAAGCCAAAAGTAATTTCTGCTGATGGTGAACCAGAGGGACCACATACTTCTGTTGAATGGAAAATATGGGCTTACAGTACAGCAGCCCCATCTTTTATCGCAGCGAATTGTACTGTTGTCGACATAGATGGAACTATCTTAAGAGAAGGAACCAATGGATGGACTGCTATGTCAGGAAATATGTCTGGTCCAGCTGATCCAGAAAATGGTTATAAAGACAGACACGAGGCAATATCAATGGTAGGAGACGCCGAATCATTCAATTGGATGAATGGTTACATGAATAAAACCAAGCCTGAAATGAATGGTGATGGATGGATTTGGATGTTACATGGGGATTCTGGAGTTGATAACTTTAGACCCTATTCTGAGGGAGATAAGGCCAATACACCTGAAGGTGCATGGATTGAATCAGGGCCACACTTGATGTTGATGCCCAAAGATCCGAGAACTTTAGACGGACAAACTACTGACTTCAACACAGGATCTCCCTATTTAATGTTTGAAGGGACTGATTATGCCCATTTGATGATTCCAACGGAGGGATATTATGATTATCAAGATCCTGTCCCGTCAATACCTAATTTGGAAAATTCAAATGTTGAGCCAGATGCTCCACATACTTCAGCTGAATGGAAAATATGGGCTTACAGTACAGCTGCTCCTTCATTTATTGCTGCTAATTGTACAGTAGTTGATATGGACCCTGATGGGAATCAAATTATTTTGAGAGAAGGCACAAATGGTTGGACAGCGATGGCTGCTAATCCAAGAGGACCTGCTGATCCCGAAAATGGTTGGAAAGATGCTCACGAAGCTATGCCAATGGTAGGAGATGCTCAATCTTTCGCCTGGGTATCTGCTTATTTTGCTGGAACAAAGCCTGAGACAACTATGCAAAGTGATGGTTGGGCATGGATGCTACACGGAGATATGGGTGAGGATAATACCAAGGCAGGTGTTCTAAACAAAGAAGACTCTGTTGAAGGTGCATGGATTGAATCGGGACCACATTTGATGATGATGCCCAAAGACCAAAGCACTCTTGATGGTCAAACAACTGATTTTAATAAAGGTGCTCCCTATGTTATGTTTGCTGGAACTGACTATGCACATTTAATGATTCCAGTTGAAGATTATTACGATTATCAGGATCCCAAATAAAAAGAAATTTATTCTAAAAGTAAAAGCCCTTCTAGAAGGGCTTTTTTAATTTCATAGATTTAAAAATAATGAAAACAGATCACATTAATTTAGTTTGGTTAAAAAGAGACGTCAGAACACTTGATCATGAACCAATTTTTAATGCAGAAAAAAAGAATATACCTTATCTTATTGTCTATATTTTCGATAAAAAAATCATTGATTGTCCAGATTTTAGTAAAAGACATTTGCGCTTTATTTACCAATCTATTTTAGATGCAAATCAAAAATTAGTTAAGTATAACAAAGGAATTAATGTTTTTTTAGGTGACAGTGATAAAATATTTAGATTCTTAATTCAAAAATTTAAAATTAAAAATTTATTTAGCTATCAGGAATCCGGCACCGAACTGACATGGAACCGAGATAAAAAAGTCATGCAATTATGTAAAGACTTTGACATCAATTGGACAGAGTTTCAAAGAGATGGTATAGTAAGAGGAATAAAAAACAGAAAAGGATGGAATAAAATGTGGGAAATTCAAATGAATAAAGAATGCTTTAATAACAGCTATTCATTTCAAAAAAAAATAGAAATAGAAAATCCATTTAAGCTAGATGATGATTTAATTTTGGAATTATCAAAAAAAAATAAATTTTTTCAACCTGGAGGAGAGACAAAAGGTTTTCAATATTTAAAATCTTTTGTAAATGATCGATGTAAAAACTATTCATTTCATATTTCAAAACCAAAAAAAAGTCGAATTTCATCAAGTAGACTTTCAGTTTATCTTGCTTGGGGAAATCTGTCTGTCAGACAGGTCTTTAAATACTTAAATCAACACCCTAATAAAAAAATTTATTCTAGAGCTTTAGGTGCTATGATTACAAGGTTACATTGGCACTGTCATTTTATTCAAAAGTTTGAAGTGGATTGCTCTTATGAAACTGAAAATATTAATAAAGGATTCAATTCTCTTAAAAAAAATAAAAATCAAGAACTAATTAGTTCTTGGGAGAATGGTAAAACAGGTTTTCCTTTGGTTGATGCTTGCATTAGAGCTTTGAAACAAACTGGTTGGATTAATTTTAGAATGCGAGCAATGATTGTCTCTTTTTTTGTTCATAATTTAGATCAAGATTGGCGTGATTGTTCTAATTTTCTAGCAAGACAATTTTTAGATTATGAACCAGGAATTCATTTTCCTCAATTGCAGATGCAAGCAGGAACCACTGGAATTAACACGGTAAGAATTTATAATCCTGTGAAAAATTCAGTTGATCATGATCCAGGTGGAGAGTTTATTAAAACATGGGTTGCTGAACTGAAAGATTTACCCATTGAATATATTCATGAACCTTGGAAAATTCCTCCAATGGAATTAAGTTTTTTAAATTTTAAATTAGGTAAAGACTACCCATTTCCAATAGTAGATCTACAAAAATCATCGAAAGAAGCAAGAGATAAAATTTGGAAATACATGAAAAAAAAGATGGTTAAAAAAGAAAAACAAAGAATTTTAAAAACTCATGTCAACACAAAAAAATAAAACCCCACTTAAGAAGTGAGGCTTTAAAAGTGATCGCGAAAGGATTCGAACCTTTGACCGTCTGCTTAGAAGGCAGATGCTCTA
>CAJVZM010000087.1 GCA_913020475.1 uncultured Flavobacteriaceae bacterium | reverse complement strand
ATTTTTGTTTTCGAGTCTTTGGGTAGCCGCTCCCTGATCGGTCATCCAATTGCTAAAAATCCCGAAAGTACTTTGGAGGTTTATCTTTTGGAGAGATTCGTTCAATTGAATGGGTGGACTTTGCTCTACTTGGGGAGCAACTTCTGATTTATCTGGCTCTGCCCCTGGATTTGCACCCTCCTCGGGCTTATTGACATACAGCATCCATGTGAGGATCATCGCAATAAGGACAAATCCAATAAATTGGTAGGGATCAAATTTTCTTTCTTCCATGGGTTTTAGTTCGGTTGCTGTTGGCTAAGATAGTCAATACTGGCTTTTATAAAAGCGACAAATAAGGGATGTGGATTGGAAACGGTACTCTTGTACTCTGGGTGAAACTGAACACCTACAAACCAAGGGTGGTCTTGATTTTCAACGATTTCCACCAGACCAGTTTCGGGATTGACACCAGAAACTTTCAAAGTTCCCTTTTCAAAAACTTCTTTTTTGTATTCGTTGTTAAACTCAAAACGGTGGCGGTGACGCTCTGTGATTTGTTCTTTTCCATATACGTCAGCCACTTTACTACCTTGGGAAAGATCACAATTCCAACTTCCCAAACGCATAGTACCACCTTTATTGACCACTCCCTTTTGGCTTTCCATCAAGTCGATAACGGGGTAATCTGTATTTTCATCAATTTCGGTAGAGTTGGCATTGGGGTGGAACAATACATTTCTGGCATATTCAATCACCGCCATTTGCATTCCCAAACAAATCCCAAAAAAGGGTATTTTTTTCTCTCTTACATAGCTGATGGCATCAATTTTACCTTCGATCCCTCTGCCTCCAAAACCTGGAGCTACAATAAGGCCGTGAAGATTTTTAAGCTGCTCTTGAGCATTGATTTGATTCAAAAACTCAGAATGGATGCTCACCACCTCCACCTGAGTCTCGTTGATGGCTCCAGCATGAATAGTGGCTTCCAATATGGACTTATAGGAATCTTGCAACTCAACGTATTTTCCCACCAAACCTATTTTTACTTTTCGCTTGGGGTTTTTATATTTTTCCAAAAAGGACTTCCAATGATCGAGATTCAAGGGTGATTTTGGCATAAGCTTCAACTGATCCAAAACCGCACGATCCAATCCTTCTTCCAACATTTTCATGGGAACATCGTAGATGGTATCTACATCGATAGATTGAATTACCGCCTCGGGTTTTACATTACAAAAAAGAGCCAATTTTTTCCGAAGGTCATCCGTCAATTTGTGTTCCGTTCTGCAGACCAATACATCGGCTTTGATCCCACTTTCCATTAAGGTTTTAACCGAATGTTGTGTGGGCTTGGTTTTCAACTCCCTGGCAGCGGAGAGATATGGGATCAATGTCAAATGAATGACCATGGCATTTTCCTCTCCCAATTCGTAGATCAATTGTCGAACGGATTCGATATAGGGTAAGGATTCAATGTCACCCACAGTTCCTCCAATTTCTGTAATGACAATATCAAAATCCCCACTTTTTCCCAACAACTGCATTCTCTCTTTGATCTCGTTGGTGATGTGGGGAACTACCTGAACCGTTTTTCCTAAAAATTCACCACGGCGTTCTTTTTCGATCACACTCTGATAAACCCTTCCAGTAGTAACATTATTGGCCTGAGAGGTCTTGATGTTCAAAAACCTTTCGTAGTGTCCCAAGTCCAAATCTGTTTCGGCTCCGTCGTCGGTAACATAACATTCACCGTGTTCGTAGGGATTGAGCGTACCAGGGTCGACATTGATATAGGGATCGAACTTCTGTATGGTAACCCTAAAACTCTGGGCCTGAAGTAACTTGGCCAACGATGCCGCTATGATTCCTTTTCCGAGGGAAGAAGTAACCCCTCCTGTAACAAAAATATACTTTATATCCGGCATCAAGTTTGTTTTCTACAAATACTAACCGGGCTCAAATTTACAAAATCCCTAATTACTAATGAGGCATTTCTGCTATTTCTTAAGCTCGATGATTTTATAATCTTTGTGTTGTAATAAAAAATAGCCTGTATTTTCAAAGCTTTTGTCTTGTTTCCGATAGAGGAAACGGTGCTCCTGATAATCTGTTTCACCAATCTTGTAAACTGATTTTAAATTACTTAAATAAGCTTTTCTCAGTATCAAATCCATCGTGAGGTCATAAGCACGAATGGCAGTTCTATTGGGAGGTTTACCAAAACTATTGATGTACTGATTTTGAAAATGGTTGTATTCTCCCAACTTAAGAGGTAACCGGTCTGTGGTATAAGTAAATTTCAAATCTCCCAATTGCTTAAGGGACAGATTGGGATTTTCGTAAGCATTTCCCCTATAGGTAGTAAACAACTGAACCATTCTCGATTCTGACTGCTGGGCACTCATTTGAGAGCTGGCACTAGAGATTAATGAAAAATCTTGGCTTTCTATGATTACATTATTGGGCAGCGAATCCACTAATAAGGAATCGACCAAATCTGGCAACAAATAATTACTCTTTTCGGGACGTAAAATCGTTGCCTTTGGGAACAATTTTAAAAGCTCTTTCTCCACCGGACGATTCAACGAGTCTACCACCAATACAATATTATCTTCCCTACTCAATGTTCTATCCAAATACTCTAACATTTTTTTTCTAAGAAATTTTTTCGGACTCACGGATTGATAAACCGCCTCCCTCAGCGCCACAGGATTGGTAGATAACGGAGCTACCTTAGGAATCTTACGCAGTTGAGGCTTAGTGGACAGGTAATCGAAATTGGAGGGGATCAAAGGGCCTATGATGGCATCAGTTTTGGAAAAGTCTTCATTATTAACAATTTCATTGACTTTAGCAATGCTGTTTTGTGTATCAAAGACGTTGAGATCAACTGATACACCATAGTGACTCAGAGTATCAATGGCTAACAATACTCCAGAGTAAAAATCTGTAGAAATTGTATGTAGATTTCGACTCTGCAACAATCTACGAGTGTCATCTATAGAGTCATATTCTATGGCATTAGCCTTAAAAGGCAACAGAAGGGCCAACTCCATTTCATGGGCTTCTTTTAGGGAATCCAAAAGAGAAAGCCTAGCGACCAAAAGATCATCCTGAATCTTAAGTTCCCCTCTGGCTTCACCGGGAACCCTGAGGATCATTCCTACCTGTAATCCCAATTCCAAAAGATTGGGATTGAGGGAATCCAACACCTTTCGACTTACCCCAATTTTTTTTTCAATTCGGAAATACCCTTCTTTAGGAAGCACTTTATAGTAATTGTAATTACTGTCCCAACTTGGTTCTTCAGTTTCGCTCTCTATCCGAGTAGCCATAAATGGAACACGAATTTCTTGACCTACTTTAAGTCCCTTGATGATTTCGGGATTTAAAGCCTCCAATTGGGGAATGGTCATCTGAAAATTATAAGCGATACGCCATTTGGTCTCTTTGGGTTTTACGATATAAGCTTGGGTATTTTGATCTACCTCAACCGTCGGCTCGGGTAATTTTTCAACCACCACCTCTGGATAAACAGGGATGCGCAAAACCATACGCTTTCTCAAACCTACTTTTTTCAATAGGAGATTGTACTCATATAACTGCGTCTCGGTAATATTGTACTTTCGAGTGATCCCAAAGATGGTCTCTTTTTTCTTGACCTTATGTGATAAAAAATTAACAGGTGTATGCTGTGCGCTGGAAAAGAGTATACCAGACAGAAGAAGAACAAGGAAAAGAATTTTATTTTTTTTCACGTTTAGTTTTATTGATAACTATTCCCATTCAATAGTCGCTGGAGGTTTGGAACTGATGTCATACACCACTCTGTTCACTCCTTTTACCTTATTGATGATTTCGTTGGACATTTTTTGCAAAAAAGTATAGGGTAAGTCTACCCAGTCTGCTGTCATTCCGTCAGTAGATTGAACGGCACGCAAGGCTACACATTTTTCGTAGGTACGCTCATCTCCCATAACTCCAACACTATTAACCGGCAAAAGCATTGCACCTGCCTGCCAAACCTGATCATAAAGATTCCAAGATTTTAATCCATTTATAAAAATCGCATCCACTTCTTGCAACATTTCTACCTTTTCGGCAGTGATATCTCCCAAAATCCTGATGCCCAGTCCGGGTCCAGGAAAAGGATGGCGGCCTAGTAGCTCGGGATCAATACCAATACTGGCTCCTACCCGTCTGACCTCATCTTTGAACAACATCTTTAGAGGCTCTACCAACTTTAGATTCATAAAATCGGGCAATCCTCCCACATTGTGATGAGATTTGATGGTCGCTGAGGGACCATTTACAGAAATGGATTCAATTACATCGGGATAGATGGTACCCTGAGCCAACCAACTGACCCCTGCTGTTTTTTTAGACTCATCATCAAAAACATCTATAAAGGTATTACCGATAATTTTTCTTTTTCCCTCTGGATCGGATTCCCCCGCCAGTGCCTTTAGAAATTGATCAGAGGCATCAACCCCTTTAACATTCAATCCCATACCTTCGTATTGATTCAATACGTTTTCAAATTCATTCTTTCTCAACAATCCGTTATTGACAAAAATACAATGCAACTGCTTACCGATAGCTTTATGAAGCAAAACGGCCGCTACGGTAGAATCTACTCCTCCAGATAATCCCAATATTACTTTTTCATCCCCCACTAGGTTGCGAATGTCCTGAACTGTCATTTCTACAAATGAATCGGGCGTCCAGTCTTGTTTGACTCCAGCAATTTTGATCAAAAAGTTTTTCAGTAATTTTTTTCCATCGGTGGTATGGTAAACCTCGGGGTGAAATTGGATTCCAAAAGTGGTTTCCCCCTTGATACAATAAGCTGCGTTTTTTACATCTTCGGTACTGGCCAGTAGGATTCCTCCCTCAGGCAATTGATCAATTGTGTCACTATGACTCATCCACACTTGACTGCCTTTGTCAATTCCTTCAAAAAAGGATTCCTCCAATTGAATAAAGGACAAATTCGCCCTGCCGTATTCTCGGGTGTTGGAAGGCTTGACGACCCCACCAGAAAAATGAGCCAGATATTGTGCACCATAACAAACCGCCAATAGAGGCAGTTTACCTCTTATAGCAGAAAGATCGGGATGGGGAGCCTGCTCGGATCGAACCGAATAGGGGGAACCCGACATTATGACGGCATTAAACTCCTCAATATGCTCCGGGAGATTGTTGAATGGGTGAATTTCACAGTAGATGAACAGTTCTCTTACACGTCTGGCGATCAATTGGGTGTATTGTGACCCAAAATCAAGAATCAAAACTTTGTCTTGCATAAGCCAAAAATACAATTAATTCAAATGTTATGAATTGGTAAAAAAAGGAATTTATTAAAAATAAATGTTGGTAAAACTTACGCCTCCACAATAGTAAATTCGGCCGATAAGGGATCGAATGTTTCTAGCAAAAATTCGATAAAAGTATCCCCCTGTTCGAGATAAAAACTACTAAAGTTTTCTACCCTTTCTTGCAATTGTCCACTGGGAAAAAGTTGTTCGTGCAAAAGTACCAATCGTTCCACTTGATCTTTCAGTTTCATCTTTTGGGCTTTGAGAAGGCGTTGCTCCAAATGGTCAATTCCCTTGAATTGTTTAGATTTCTGTGCTTTGACCGCTCCTTCAAAAGAGGCATCGGTTTCCTGAATCAGTATGTTTAAGGCATCAAACTGAGATTCCAAAAGTTTTTTAAAGGGGGATAAATCCAAATCAATATTACTGACCTGCCTTACTTTTTTATTGATCAATGCATTTCTTTTGAGAAACAAATCTTTCAA
>CAJVZM010000086.1 GCA_913020475.1 uncultured Flavobacteriaceae bacterium | reverse complement strand
GATGCCAAAAAAATAGAAATTGCCAATCTGGAGGAAAAATCACTAGCACCAAATTTTTGGGACAACGCGCAGCAAGCCGAAAGGCTAATGCGTGAAATAAGAAACCTTAAAAAATGGGTAGAAGATTACGACCGTGTCCGACAAAAAGAAGAGGATTTATCCGTTTTGTTGGAATTCCAAAAAGCAGGTGAAATCACCATCGCAGAGGTAGAAGAGCATTATCGACAGACCATAAATCTAGTTGAGGATATTGAATTTCGAAACATGTTGTCTGACGAAGGAGATGACCTGAGTGCAGTCCTTCAGATCACTGCAGGTGCTGGAGGAACAGAAAGTTGTGATTGGGCTGAAATGCTAATGCGGATGTATTTGATGTGGGCCGAAAAGAACAAAATTAAGGTCAGAGAACTCAACCACCAAGGTGGAGATGTAGCAGGTATAAAAACGGTAACCTTAGAACTAAATGGGGAATTTGCTTTTGGCTGGCTTAAAGGAGAAAACGGAGTCCATCGTCTTGTTCGAATATCACCATTTGACAGCAATGCAAAAAGACACACTTCTTTTGCTTCTGTCTATGTTTATCCCCTAGTGGACGACAGTATAAAGATCGTGATAAATCCCTCAGAGTTGACTTGGGAAACCATGCGTGCTAGTGGCGCAGGTGGTCAAAATGTAAACAAAGTAGAGACGGCAGTCCGATTACGTCACCATCCTACAGGTATCATTATTGAAAACTCGCAGACCCGTTCGCAACTGGAAAACAAAAATAAAGCCATGCAATTGTTAAAGTCCCAACTTTATGAACTTGAATTGCAAAAAAAGTTATCTGCCCGTAATGAGATTGAAGCCTCAAAAAAGAAAATCGAATGGGGATCTCAAATTAGAAACTATGTGATGCACCCCTATAAATTGGTTAAAGATGTTAGAACACAAACTGAAACCAATGATGTAGATGCTGTAATGAACGGAGTCATTGACAATTTTTTAAAAAGTTACCTAATGTTAATGGGGCAAAAAGAAACCTAAACAGCAATATGAAAAAAATTAAAAACATCATTTTTGATTTGGGTGGAGTGCTAATCGATTGGAATCCTGAATACGTATATCTGGAGGTTTTTGAAGGAGATCGTAAAAAAATGCAATGGTTTTTTGATGAAATCTGCACAATGGATTGGAATGAAAACCAGGATGCAGGCTATCCACTACAAAAAGCCACCGAGGACAGGATAAAAATGTTTCCCCAATACGAGGAATGGATAAAAATGTACTATGGACGTTGGGAGGAGATGCTGGGAGATTCCATTGATGAAACTGTTGAAATTCTCAATCAAATAGTCAAAAATAAAGTTTATAGAGTCATAGCTTTAACCAATTGGAGTGCCGAAACCTTTCCCGTGGCTCTAGATCGATTTAAGTTCCTTCAACAATTTGAAGGTATTATAGTTTCGGGTGCAGAAAATACCCGTAAACCCTTTGCTGACATTTACCAGTTGACCTTAAATCGTTTTGGTTTCAAGGCTGAGGAAAGCTTGTTTATTGACGATAACCTGAGGAATGTAGAAGCAGCATCCAAGATGGGAATTCATACAATTCATTTTAAGAATCCCAAAGACTTAAAATTGAACCTCGAAGCTAGAGCTATCCTACTTTAGAAAGGTATATCATCCCCATCATCTTCGGGATGATCAAAAGCATCATCCGGATCCGGTAGTCTTCCGATAGTTGGAATGGAAGCCTCGTTATCATTCATTTTTGACTGGAACTCATATGGAGAATCGTTGGATTGAAGATCTTCAAATTTACCCAGATTACCTATAAATTTCATCCGAATATTGTCCAGACCTCCATTTCGGTGTTTCGCTACGATAAACTCCGCTTGACCATTGGATGAAGTGTGTTCTTCGTCATCCCATTCTTCAATACCATAATACTCAGGTCGATAAATAAAAGAAACGATATCAGCATCTTGCTCTATTGCACCAGACTCCCTAAGGTCAGATAACATTGGGCGCTTAGTCCCTCCTCTAGTTTCTACAGCTCTGGAAAGCTGGGACAGCGCGATTATAGGTATGTCTAATTCTTTGGCCAACGACTTAAGGTTTCTCGAAATTGTAGAAATTTCTTGTTCACGATTTCCTGCTTTGCTGCTAGAGCCTGCGGTCATTAACTGTAAATAGTCAACAATGATGAGTTTAATGTCGTGTTGTGAAGCAAGTCTCCGCGCTTTGGCACGAAGATCGAAAATGGACAATGCAGGGGTATCGTCTAAAAATAAGGGAGCTTTTTCCAAATCTCCAACCTTAACATTGAGTTGCTTCCACTCGTGATCTGCTAACTTTCCAGTTCTAAGTTTTTCTGATGATAGGCCCGTTTCGGCAGATATCAGTCGGGTAATCAATTGCACAGAGGACATTTCCAATGAGAAAAAAGCAACAGGGGTTTGTTGGGTAACTGCCATATTTCTGGCCATGGAGAGGGTCAATGCTGTTTTACCCATGCCAGGGCGAGCAGCGATTATAATCAAATCACTTGGCTGCCAGCCTGAGGTTAGTAAATCTAATTTTTCGAATCCAGTGGCCACTCCACTCAATCCTTCTTTATTGGCAATTTCTTGAATTTTTTTCTTGGCCAACATAACCAAATTTTGGGCAGTATCGGAAGATTTTTTAATATTACCTTGTGCTACATCGTATAACTTGGATTCTGCCTCATCCAATAGGTCGAAAACATCGATAGACTCTTTGTAAGAAGACTCAATGATTTCGTTGGAAATACGGATCAAACTTCTTTGAATATATTTCTGTAAAATAATTCGCGCATGAAATTCAATATGCGCTGAAGAAGCCACTTTTTGGGTAAGTTGTACCAAATAGTAATCTCCTCCAATACTTTCTAACTTTCCACTTTTTCTCAAATCGCTCGAGACCGTTAGTAAGTCAATGGGCTGCGAGTTCTGAAATAAATTGAAAATAGATTCAAAAATATTTTGGTGAGATGTTTTGTAAAAAGCCTCAGGCTCAAGCAAATCAATGACCTCATCAACCCCTTTCTTATCAATAAGCATGGCTCCCAGAACGGCTTCTTCCAGTTCGATAGCCTGAGGGGGAAGTTTTCCTTGTTGTAGGCTGATAACCGTACCTGAAGATTGTTTGTTGGCCTGAATTGGTTTGCTTTTTTCCATGTGAGCTAATGTAAATGGTTTAGTTGGTTAAGTATTAAAATAAATACAGGACTTATCTTACATGGGTAAACAAATATGTTGTTGATAAAAAGTTAATCTTGTTAATAAGAACAAAAAGTGAGTGATGCCTAGACTTGAAAGGTTCCCATATTGGAAAATTTCTCTCTTCTGGCTTCAATCAGTCGACTACTGTCTAATTTGTCAAGTGATCTAAAAGCATCAATCATTTGTTTTTTAAACGTTTGAAAAACTTTTTCACGGTCATAGTGAGCTCCTCCAAGTGGTTCTTTAATAATCTTATCAATCAATTTGGAATTTAACATATCATCTGAAGTGAGTTTTAAAGCCTCTGCAGCAGTTTCTTTGTATTCCCAACTTCTCCAAAGGATGGAAGAGCAGGATTCTGGAGAAATAACAGAATACCACGTGTTTTCCAACATATAAATCAGATCTCCAACACCAATTCCCAGTGCACCACCCGAGGCTCCCTCCCCTATGATGGTCACAATTATAGGGGTTTTTATATTGAGCATTTGATATATGTTGTTGGCAATGGCTTGGCCTTGTCCTCGTTCTTCAGCTCCCAATCCAGGATAAGCACCGGGAGTATCAATTAGCGAAATGATGGGAATTCCAAATTTTTCGGCAATTTTCATCAGTCTAAGGGCCTTGCGGTACCCCTCAGGTTTGGCCATTCCAAAGTTTCGATATTGTCTGGTCTTTGTATTGTATCCTTTTTGTGTCCCAATAAACATAAAAGTTTGATTGTCAATTTTCCCCAATCCACCCACCATAGCCTTGTCATCGCCGTAATTTCTGTCTCCATGAAGTTCCAAAAAGCTATTGCCACAAAGTGCATTGATGTAATCCAAAGCATAAGGTCTAGAGGGATGACGGGACATCTGCACCCGCTGCCAAGCGGACAGGTTACTATAGATACTTTTCTTGGTATCTTCCAGTTTTTCGTGTAGTAATTTACAGGTTTCGGTTACATCAACACTACTCTCATCTCCTATAGCTTGACATTTAGCAATCTGCTCTTGAAGTTCTTTGACAGGAAGTTCAAAGTCTAAATATTCCATTACTACATTTCTGTTACTACAAAATTAATAATATTAGTGGATCATTCGTGAAAATTTAGTTTTAAGTTTATTTGCTACCTTCTAGCCATACGGAGTAAAAATATAGCCAGTCCTGCAAATATAATAATCGGAAGCCAAGCTCCAAGAAAAGCTGAGAAATTCGACTTATTAACCAATACAGAAAATATTTTGTCAAAGAAGATAAAGAGAAACCCCAAAGAGATTCCAAAGGCCAAGTTTACCCCCATCCCTCCCCTTCTTTTAAAGGAAGAAACAGATACACCAATCAGGGTCAAAACAAAAGCTGAAAACGGTAATGTCCATCTTTTGTGCCTCACCAACAGATGGCTATTTATCATTACAGATCCCCCCTCTTGTTCTTTTTCAATGAATTCGTTTAAGGGTGAAAAGGTTAGGGTTTCAGCTTTGTAATTCACCGGTGCCAGATCGTCAATTTCAAAATCGAAAAGCGTATCCAATCTATTTCTTTTAAAATATATTTCTCGTTCATCAATAAAAGTCCTCTTTGAATAAGCTGAAAGCCTAAAAACACTATCCTTATCTACCCAACGAATAGTCGTGGCTTGAATCTTAAAAGTCAATTGATTTTCTTCAAAATGCTCTAGGGTAAAATTTTTAGCACTTTTTCGAATGGGGTCATAATTACTTACAAAAATATACTCATTAGGATTAATTTGTTTGAATAGATTTTTAGTTTGACGTTCACTTTTTTTATTAATGTATTTGTAGTGGAATTCATTAAAACTGGAATTGGACTTGGGAACAATAAACATACCTGAAAAAAAGGCAAACAATGCAATAACTCCTGCAGAGATAATATAGGGTCTCAAAAATCGTGAAAAGGAGATCCCCGAACTTAGCAGGGCGATAATTTCAGTATTATTAGCCAACTTTGAGGTAAACCATATCACAGCTAAAAAAAGAAATATAGGAAAGAGTAAATTGCCAAAATACCAAGTGAAATCGATGTAATAATTTAGTATGGCTACAGCAGGTACCTCGTTTTCCTTAAATTTATCTATCTTCTCCGCCATGTCAACCATGATTCCAATCGGAATAAAAAGCAGGATCATCACCACAAAAGTGAAAAGGTATTTTTTAATAATGTACCAGTCGATGATTTTCATACTACAATCGATTATTCATTTGACGACACATTTGATTTTTCCATTGAGTAAAATCACCCGCTAAGATATGTTTTCTGGCCTCTCTTACCAGCCAAAGATAAAAACTAAGATTGTGAAGAGTAGCGATCTGTTTGCCTAACATTTCATTTATGGTAAACAAATGTCGCAAATATGCTTTTGAATAGTCCGTATCGGCATAACAGTAGTCGGCTGAGTCAATAGGAGAAAAATCATCTTTCCATTTTTTGTTTTTGATATTTAGAGTACCCTCTGCGCAAAACAACATACCATTTCTAGCATTTCTTGATGGCATAACACAATCAAACATGTCAACCCCTAAGGCAATATTTTCCAGTATGTTAATGGGGGTTCCCACACCCATCAAATAACGTGGTTTGTCCTCTGGCAAAAATTCACACACTACTTCAGTCATAGCATACATTTCG
>CAJVZM010000085.1 GCA_913020475.1 uncultured Flavobacteriaceae bacterium | reverse complement strand
CCAGGACCCTCTCCTTAAAAGGGAGATGCTCTACCAACTGAGCTACCAAGTCATTTAAGGCTGCAAATATAATATCAATTATTTAGTTTTCAAGTTCAATTGTTATAATTTTGAAATGCAATAATATTACTTCTGAAAATGGTAAAATCTCTAATTTTAATAGGCTATATGGGCTGCGGTAAATCTGTAATAGGCAAACGCATAGCAGCTCGAAAATCATTGCCATTTATTGACCTCGATGAATATATTGAGTCAAAGGAGAAAACCACCATTTCCAAAATATTTGAAAAAGAAGGGGAATTGTATTTCCGTAAAAAAGAACGTTTACATCTGGAAAGTCTACTTTCAAAAAAGATTCAAGCGGTCATCTCATTAGGAGGCGGCACTCCTTATTTCTTTGATAACATAGATTATATCATCCAAAAAGAAGATTTTCTTATTTTGTATCTCAAAACCTCACCCAAGGTATTGGCTGCTAGATTGTTCGAAGAAAAAAAACATCGTCCCATGGTTGCTCATCTTGATACCGTGGAGGCAATGGAAAAATTTATAGCGAAACATCTTTTTGAGAGGACTCCTTTTTATCTCAAGGCCGAACACCAACTCATTACCGATAACCAATCCATTGAGACACTGGTAAGTCAAATCGAAAAGCTACTCGCTTAGGTAAACACCCTCCTTATCTCCAAATGCTACATGGATATGTTCTTTGATTGATGTAGAGAGTGAGATGCCTTTAAAATCTCCTTTGATGGGAAAGTTTTTATGGTTTCGATTGACCAATACAGCGGTTTGAAGTTTTTTTAATTTAATGCTAAGAAAATGAGTGACAGCATAAATAAGTGTGCTGCCTGTATTCAGGACATCGTCCACCACTACCACAGCTTGATTTTCGCATACCGCTAATTTTTTGGACAAGACAATAGGGTTGATAGGATTTCTTTTATCCACCTTTATTTGCACAAAAATTACTTTAATGTTACTAATTATCTCTAATTCTTCTTGGATTCTTTTGGCCAGAATCACACCATTGTGGGCGATGCCTGCCAAAATCAATTGAGTTTCCTCGAAATGCGTTTCATAAATCTGATAAGCAATTCTTTTTACGGTTTTGTGGATGTCTGTGGCATCCATAATTTTGTTTCTCTTTTGCGGCATTGTCTTGGTATAAGCAATATTTGTATCGAAATATAGCAATAGATTTTAACTTTATTTTATACTCCTTAAATTTTTGTTCTTAAATTATAGTGAGTTGAAAGAAGAAAATAAATTGTTAACTACAATGGTATTTATTCATCCTCAATAAAATTGTCCATTTCCCTTCGGTCTTTTTTGGTGGGTCTTCCACTTCCTTTATCCCTTTCAGGCCCCTTGGATAGAGATTGAAAATTAGTTTGATCAAAGGCATTGTCGGGCGTGATATTCTGTCGATAGATGTCCACCAGCTTGGCACCCAATCTGGTTTTGGGAATGTCCATAACCAGTAATTCGTGCCAAATCTGGTTTTTTCTTATCTTGACTTTGTCTCCTACAAGTACCTCTCTAGAGGGTTTGACCAATCGATCTCCCATTCTAACATGCCCTTGTTTACAGGCCAAGCTAGACTGATTCCTTGATTTATAGTAGCGGAGACACCACAGGTATTGATCAATTCGCATTATTAAACTTACGATAATTCAATCACAAAAATAAAGTAAAATCGTATCTTGCAAACCAATTTTTTCCAATGAATTATTACAAATATCTGATCTGTATTACACTTTCACTAGTCATACTCTCGGGTTGCAAAAAAGACGAAGGCCCTGAGCCTTTGGTGGAACTTGATATTCAAGCTCCAATAGATGACGAAGCATTGGTAAATTATCTTCAAACCCATTTTTATAATTATGAAGATTTCGAAAATGATCCAGACAATCACAAAATTGAAATATCAATTGATACCATAGCCGATGATAATGAGGATAAAACGCCACTTTGGGATCAAGTACAAAATAAAATCGCAGAATTAACCGATGCAAACAACATAACAGTCTCAAATAAAATGTACTATTTGGTGGTCAAAGAAGGGGTAGGGGAAAAGCCATCTTCTGTGGATTCTACTTTTGTGACCTATAAGGGTACACTTTTAAACAAAAAGGTTTTTGATGTAAGGGAAGAACTACCTATCTGGTTTGATCTTACTGGAGTTGTCCGAGGATTTAGAGAATTTATACCAGAATTAAGAGCGGGAACTCATACTGTAAATTCAGACGGTACCTATGATTTTGACCATTATGGACAAGGATTGGTTTTTATGCCCTCTGCTTTGGGCTATTATGCTCAAAATATTACCTCTATTCCAAAATACTCCCCCTTAGTTTTCTCTGTTGCCCTGCACAAAGTCAATCCCTCTGACCATGACAACGATGGTATTTTGTCTATTGATGAAGACCCCGATGGTGATGGTAATCCACTTAACGACGATACGGACGAGGATCGGATTCCAAATTATAGAGACCAAGATGATGATGGAGACGGAACCCTAACCAAAACAGAATACGACCGAGATGGTGACGGTGTTGCAGACGATGATGACAGCGATGGAAATCCCGATTATCTGGATGCAGATAATACTTAGTTTAACTTAAAAGAAACCCCCACGGTAAACTGGTTGGGTTGAGTATTGATTTGTCCGCCAACGGGCACTCCTGCCTGGGACAACAGATTACTTTGCATGGCAGTAAGTCCTTTTTCATAACGTAAGTCAACTCCTATTGTGTCGAGTTTCAATCGAGTTCCAATGTGCAAGCTCATACTGGTTTTGTTTTGAATTTCCTCAAGTTTTAGTTCATTACTGCCTTGTGAAAGATTAAAAAATGTAGTGGGGATAAAAAACAAACTCACTGGTCCAAGCATATTTATTCCAAAAGATACGGGTAGTTCTATTCTAGAAGTCTCGATAGATTGATGTTCAAATTGACTACTGACTCTGGTAAATTGTAATTCGGGACGCAAATAGAAAGCCAAAATGTTAACTTTGGCATAAACGCCCAAATGATAACCAGTTTTGCCCTTCAAAGAGCCTTGTTTTTGAAACTGATCGGGCAACCACTATAATATATCCTGCAGCGTCAAAATTAAGTCCTCCTTTTATACCAAACTCTAGTTGTGAAAAGGAAAATTTAGTGGTAAAAAACAAAAAAAAAATGGAATGAAATCTCATGCCAAAATTTATAAAATTATTTTCGACTGATGGCTTTTTTGCTGGCAGCAACAATAGAATTTTTATTCAAGCCGTACTTTTCCATTAATTGAGCGGGAGTTCCCGATTCGCCAAAAGTATCTTTGGTGGCAACAAACTCTTGTGGTGTGGGATGATGTGTGGCCAGTGCACCAGCAATACTTTCCCCAAGACCACCGAGGTAGTTGTGTTCTTCGGCCGAAACAATACATCCTGTTTTTTCAACAGAAGAGATCAGCAGTTCGGTATCTAGTGGTTTTATGGTGTGTATGTTGATTACCTCTGCCGAGATACCTTCTGTTTCCAGGACCTCTGTAGCCATTAAAGCTTCCCATACCAAATGACCGGTAGCGGCAATGGTAATATCTTTTCCGGGGCTTAACACAATACCTTTACCGATTTCGAAAGGTATATCATCGGTTATAAAATTGGCTACTTTTGGACGACCAAAACGCAAATAAACTGGTCCTTGATGCGCTGCAATGGATATTGTTGCTGCTTTAGTCTGGTTAAAGTCACAAGGGTTGATCACCGTCATGCCAGGCAACATTTTCATCAGTCCAATATCTTCTAAAATCTGATGGGTAGCACCATCTTCACCAAGTGTAATTCCCGCATGTGAAGCACATATTTTTACATTTTTACCAGAATAGGCAATGGATTGTCGAATTTGATCGTAAACTCTGCCTGTAGAGAAATTGGCAAAAGTACCGGTAAAAGGAATTTTCCCTCCAATGGTTAGTCCTGCCGCAATTCCCATCATATTGGCTTCTGCAATTCCTATTTGGAAAAAACGTTCTGGGTTTTCGTCTATAAAATCTTGCATTTTAAGTGATCCTATCAAATCGGCACAAAGAGCAACAACTTTGGAGTTTGTTCTTCCTAGCTCTGTCAATCCAGCACCAAAGCCCGAGCGGGTATCTACTTTACCCTGATCCGTGTATTTTTTCATAAAATGATTACCGTTTCTTAAATTAATAATCTCCCAATGTCTCCTGGTTTTGTGCCAATGCAATTCCCAACTGTTCGTCATTTGGAGCCTTACCATGCCAAGCATGGGTATGCATCATATAATCGACACCATTACCCATTTCCGTATGCATGATGATCACTATTGGTTGCCCTTTTCCAGTTTTGGTCTGTGCCAGTTTTAATGTTTTTATGATTGATTTGAGATCGTTTCCCTCTTTGAGCAGAATGACCTCCCAGCCAAAGGCTGAAAATTTTTCGGCAATATTACCCATGGGCAACACATCGTCGGTTGCTCCATCGATTTGTTTTCCGTTGAGATCGACCGTCGCAATGAGATTATCCACCTTGTTTGCCGCAGCATACATAATGGCTTCCCAGTTTTGACCTTCTTGTAATTCACCATCTCCCAACAATGTAAAAATGGTTTTATCGTCCTGATTTAATTTTTTGGAAAGTGCAGCACCAATGGCAATAGACAGCCCCTGCCCCAGGGAGCCCGAGGCAATTCTAATACCGGGGAGTCCTTCGTGGGTGGTTGGGTGCCCTTGTAATCTTGAGTCGATCAAACGGAATGTCTGAAGTTCTTCTATAGGGAAATAGCCCTTACGTGCCAAAACACTATAGAAAACTGGAGAGATGTGTCCGTTGGAAAGGAAAAATAAATCTTCATTCTCCCCATCCATATTGAAACCCTCTTTGATCTGCATGATTTCGTTATAAAGCGCAACAAAAAATTCTGTACAGCCAAGGGATCCTCCAGGATGTCCCGAATTCACCTTGTGAACCATACGCAATATGTCTCTTCTGACTTGAGAAACTAATGAATTCAAAAAATTATAGTCTGGCATTGTGATATACTTTCAAGGGCAAAAGTAAGCTTTCAACCTTTAGCCACAAAGTAGTGAGATTCTTTTGTTTGAAAATATTTATTTTCATGGTTTTTTGATCTCAGGTCGAGTAGAATACGTCCTCATAATCTTATATTTGCAACATCTCACAAAGCATGAAATTTAATTTAATTCAAAAAGATCCGTTCTCATCTGCCAGAGCAGCCTGTTTATCTACGGACCATGGAAATATTGAAACTCCTATTTTTATGCCAGTGGGAACAGCAGGGACTATAAAAGGGGTACATCAAAGAGAATTAAAACAGGACGTCAAGACCGACATTATCTTGGGGAATACTTATCACCTGTACCTCAGGCCTGGTACGAAAATTTTCCAGCAAGCGGGAGGACTACACCGATTTATGAACTGGTCGTCTCCAATACTGACTGACTCTGGGGGTTATCAGGTCTATTCATTGTCTGACAACCGAAAAATCAAAGAAGAAGGTGTTACCTTTAAGTCACATATTGATGGGTCTAAACATTTTTTTTCACCCGAAAGTGCAGTGGAAATTCAGAGAAAAATCGGAGCAGACATCATCATGGCTTTTGACGAGTGTACACCCTATCCCTGTGACTATGGCTACGCCAAGGATTCTATGCACATGACACACAGGTGGTTAGATCGTTGTTTGGATCATCACCAAAAAACACCTTTTGAATACGATTATCGCCAATTTTTATTTCCTATTGTTCAGGGAAGTGTTTATAAAGATTTAAGACAACAATCGGCAGACTATATTGCTTCTAAAGATGCTCCAGGCAATGCCATTGGAGGCCTGTCGGTAGGTGAGCCTGCTCACGAAATGTATGCTATGACTGAAGTAGTGTGTGAATTTTTGCCAGAGGACAAACCA
>CAJVZM010000084.1 GCA_913020475.1 uncultured Flavobacteriaceae bacterium | reverse complement strand
CAAATTGTCAATGGGGTGCGACCCGCATTGTCAAATGAAAACGGATTGGGTGCCATTGTTAATAACAAAATATTGAAAACCAGAACCTACACCTCCATGAATGGTTATTTAAAAATCGATCTGCTACCAGAATTGAATTTTAAATCAAATATTTTTTACGAAAGGGCTACCTTGGACGACTTTAGATACACCCACTACAAATTTGGTGCCGCCTCGTCTGTTGGAGGAAGAGTATCTCAAGATAGAGATTTTTTTACTACAATCAACGCTATTCAAACACTAAACTACAGCAATAATTTTGGAGCACATACCGTCAATGCAGATGCTATCTTTGAATCCTATCGATTTGAACAAAACCTTCTAGATGCTCAAGGTACCGGATACCTCCCCAATGTAAAAGTCCTGAACGGAAGCACAGTTCCCGAAAGTGTCGGTGGAGCGATTAACGAGGAAAGAATTTTAAGTGCCATCACCCGTTTGAGTTATAACTACGACAATACCTATTTTGCCGAAGTGTCATTCAGAAGAGACGGATCTACCAAATTCTCAAAAGACACTCGTTGGGGTAACTTTTATTCTTTCGGCGGCTCATGGATTGTCTCAAACGAGTCCTTTATCAGTGATATCTCTTGGGTCGATTACCTAAAATTTAAATTCTCTTACGGTGAATTGGGTAACAACAGGAATATTGGATTTTTCCCCTACTTACAGGTCTTTGATACGGGCTACAACCAACTGGACAATACTGGGGTGATCTCCTCTGAATTTGTAGATCCAAATTTGACTTGGGAAAAAACAGCACTGCAAAATATCGGAACTGAGTTTACACTTTTTGAAGGTAAACTTCAAGGAAGTATAGAATACTACAGTAAAGAGTCCATTGATCTAATTTATGACAAACCTTTGGCCCTATCTACCGGAAATGAATCCATTAAAACAAATGTAGGAGCGATCAAAAACTACGGTGTTGAGTTTTCCTTTAATTCTAGGGTCTTGAAAAAAGATGAATTATCTGTTGACTTTGGGATCAACTTTTCTTTCGATAGAAATGAGATAAGCGATCTTACCCAGGATGAGTTCATTAATGGAACCAAAAAATGGAAAGTTGGAAAATCTTTATATGAATTCTTTATTAGAGAGTCTGCCGGAGTAGATCCTGCCGATGGTTATCAAATGTGGTATAAAGACGTTTTAAACGATCAGGGAGAAGTTACCGGAGAGCGAACTACGACCAAAGAATTCAGTGAAGCTACCCGGTATTACCTAGATAAATCATCACTTCCCAAAATGATTGGAGGGTTCAATGCTAATGTCAATTATAAAAACTTTGACTTAAGTGCTTTAATCAATTTCAGTTTCGGATCATACGTTTATGACGGAGTTTACTCTAGTCTTATGAGCGGTTTTGAATCTCCAGGAAGAAATGGACATCCCGACCTGAAAAAAAGATGGCAGAACCCAGGTGACCAAACTGACGTGCCTCTATTCCTTAACGGTCAAAATGATTTTAATGCTACCTCCTCACGGTTTTTGTTCAAAAACAATTATATCCGAGTGAGAGGGCTGAACCTGGGATACACTTTTGATGAGAGTTGGATGCAAAAATATCAGATTCAAGGCTTGAGGGTTTATCTACAGGGAGACAATTTATTCACCTACCAGTCACACAAAGGGATTGACCCCGAGCAAGCGATCTCCGGTATGACCAATTACAGATCTCATCAAATGAAAACTATTTCCCTTGGGATAAATGTCCAATTGTAAAATTTTGAAAATGAAAAAACTACACGCTGCACTTTTGGTTATAAGCATTATCCTACTAACAGGATGTGAAAAGGGTTATTTGGATAATCCCAAGCCCACAGAATCGGTCAACGCATCAGTTGTTTTCGAATCCCGAGACGGAGTGGAAGCTTTTATGTCGGGCATACTTAGGGAAACTCGTGGTCAATTTACAAGAACAGACTCCGGTGGACTGTACTCTATGTATTTTGCCAGAGTTGTAAAAGGAAATGACCTTGTGTTGGGATACCAATGGTACCTTTTTGACTATGAAAATGACAATAGGGAACCCACCTACACCCGTACTACTTTTAGTTGGGAGTTTCCTTACTATTTAATCAATCAACTAAATCAATTAATTATTGGGGTAAAAAACAGCACCAATTTATCCGACTCTGAGAAAGATGAATTCTTAGGCCAAGCCTTCGCCATGCGAGGATTTTATTATTTTCAATTAGCGATGGAGTTCCAGCACACCTACAGTTACGACCTTTCACTTGCTGCTCCACCCATCTATGAAGAGCCAGCCATCGAAGGAAAAGCCATGTCAACTTTGGGAGAGCTTTACGATTTTATTATCGCAGATCTGAATGCTGCAGTCGAAACTGCTCCGGTTGACAGGATCAACAAATCATTCATTAACCAAAATGTAGCCTATGCCATTTTGGCCAGGGTCCACCAGGTAATGGGTAACTGGCAAGAGGCCGCGAATGCGGCAGCGATTGCCAGACAAGGATATCCTCTCAACCCCAATCAATATGCCCTGGGTTTTGACGACATGAACGCAAGTGAGTGGATCTGGGCCATGCCACAACGGGACGATCAAAGTAATTATTTTTACATTGCTCCTCACGCATTTACTGACAACGTAAACGACGGCTATGGTTTGGCTTTCTGGAACAAAAATTTCGTGTCCTTGTTCAGCCAGACAGATGTCAGAAACACCTTTGTCGATCTTTACAATGTAGGCGACAGCGATCTTTATTATGCCAGGGCTTCCCAAAAATTCACTTTCGATTTCAGCTCGGATATTCCCATCATCAGGTCACCGGAAATGATGTTGATCGAAATGGAAGCCAATGCACGACTGGGAAAAGAAAGTGAAGCTACCGATATGTTATTGAGCCTTCAGCAAAACAGAGATCCCGATGCAGTAGCCTCAGGAAATACCGGAAATGCGCTAATCGAAGAAATACTGGTGGAACGAAGAAAAGAGCTTTACGGAGAAATGGGTGTAGAATGGTTCGATGCCAAACGACTAAGAAAAGGCATCACCAGAACCGGGAATCATAGAGTAGGAAGTGCTGCCAACTTAGTTCCTGATGATAAAAAGTTTTTCCTTAAAATACCGCAAAAAGAGATTGACGCAAATGATCTGATCGACGAAAGTGTAAATTCCGATCGTTAATCCTAAAAAATAACCTGTTTCTGGTCGGTAATATATAAATTGTATTGATGAAAAAAACTCAAGAAATTTATGGTATTCGTGCAATTATTGAAGCCGTCGTTCAAGAAAAAACTATAGATAAAGTCTGGCTGCTAAAAGGGCAACAAGGACAATTGTTCAAGCATCTAGAACAAAAAATACACGAGAGAGGTATCTCCCACAGCTATGTGCCCGTTGAACGCTTGGAGCGTTTTTCCCATCAAAACCACCAAGGGGCAGTGGCTAGAATTGCACCCATAAACTTCGTTTCTCTAGAAGATTTATTAGAGGAAAACCATGATAAAAATTCTATCTACCTCCTTTTGGATGGCATTACAGATACCCGAAACTTTGGAGCCATCATACGTACAGCTGCTGCTGTTGGCGTTAGGGGAATTATTTTACCGCAAACTGGCTCCGCACCTGTCAATTCAGATACCGTAAAAACCTCTGCTGGAGGGATTTTTTCTGTACCCCTAGTAAAGGTAAACCACCTTAAAGATGCGCTATTTTTATTTCAGGCCAATGAAATCAAAACAGTAGCTGTAAGTGAAAAGGCAGATAAAACTGCCTATGAACACTCTTTCGATGGTTCGGTTGCCCTCATTATGGGCTCTGAGGACAAAGGGATTCAAAAAGGAATTTTAAAGGTGGTAGACAAAAAAGTAAAACTCCCCATGAGTGGACAAATGGATTCACTCAATGTGAGTGTGGCCTGTGGAGTGATGTTATATGAAATCCAACGGCAACAAAATTTTACTTAAACACCACATTGACATGAATACCCCATTGGCTGAAAGAATGAGACCTAAAAGTCTGGAACAGTATGTGGGACAGGAACATCTGATCGGCCCAGATGGGGGACTAACCCCCATTCTTAAGAGGGGAAACCTACCGTCGATGATCCTATGGGGTCCTCCTGGAACCGGAAAGACCACCTTAGCCAGACTCTTGGCCCTGCAAAAAGAAAGGCCCTTTTACCAGATCTCAGCAATAAATTCGGGTGTTAAAGAAATAAGAGAAATTCTTCAAAAAGCAGAGCACAGCGGCGGTTTGTTTTCTGGCAAAAACCCACTTTTGTTTATCGACGAAATACACCGATTCAGCAAATCTCAACAAGACTCTCTTCTGGGTGCCGTTGAAAAAGGAAGCATCACACTGATCGGAGCAACGACAGAAAATCCAAGCTTTGAAATTATCAATGCTTTGTTATCTCGATGCCAAGTTTATGTCCTCAATCCCTTAGACAAATCTCAATTAAAGCGGTTGATTTCAAATGCCCTTAAATACGACGTAATATTAAAGATTAAAAAAATCGAAATCCTAGAAAACGAAGCTCTCTTAAAAATCTCCGGTGGAGACGCTCGAAAATTACTTTCTGCTCTCGAACTGGTCGTCAATAGTACTCCTGAACCCATAAAAATAGATAATACCTTGGTTTTGGAAAAAATCCAGACCCAAATGGCAATGTTTGACAAAAACGGAGATCACCATTACGATATCATCTCTGCCTTTATCAAATCCATCCGTGGAAGTGACCCCAATGGAGCTGTTTATTGGTTGGCGAGAATGATAGAAGGAGGGGAAGACGTGAAATTTATTGCCCGCAGGATGTTAATCCTTGCCTCTGAAGACATTGGTAATGCGAACCCAACCGCCTTGATTATGGCCAATAGTACCTTTCAGGCAGTAAATGTATTGGGCATGCCCGAAGCTAGAATCCCTTTAAGTCAATGTGCCATATATTTAGCCGGTTCCGAAAAAAGCAATTCTTCCTATATCGCCATCAAAAAGGCTCAACAAATCGTAAAAGAAACAGGAGGCTTGGGAATACCCCTCCCCCTTCGCAACGCACCTACCCAACTAACGAAAGAATTGGATTACGGAAAAGAATATCTTTACGCACACGACCATGAAAACAATTTTATTAATATGGAATTTTTACCCAAAGATTTAGTAGGTTCCCGGTACTATGAACCTGGGAAAAACAGCAAAGAAAATCAAATCCGTAAGTTTTTGAAGTTGAGGTGGAAAGATAAATATGGTTATTAATTATTCTTCCAAAAGAATGGCGTAAATAAAATCAGTACAGTAAATAACTCCAAACGGCCCATCAACATCAAAAATGAAGACCAATATTTACCCAAAGCAGGTAATTCTCTAAAATTACTAGCAGGGCCAAAATCACCTATAGCTGGACCAACATTTCCCAAGGAAGAAGCCGCCACACCAATTGCATTTTCAAAATCCAACCCCATCAATCCAAATACAAGGCTTCCGACTATAAAGGAAATCATGTAAAGAATAAAAAAGCCTAAAATGTTTCCGATGATCTCTTTGCTAACGACCTTTCCATTGTATCGCGATTGAATAATCGCATTGGGATGTAAAGCCCGCTTGAATTCCAAAAAACCACTTTTTATCATTAGCAAATGTCTCATAACCTTAATCCCCCCAGAGGTACTCCCAGCAGACCCCCCCAAAAACATCAAACCAAAAAAGAAAATGGTCATAAAAGGTGTCCAAGCAGTGTAATCCGAAGTTACAAAGCCAGTTGTGGTGACTATGGCCAAAACTTGAAAAAAGGAATGCCTTAAACTGCTTTCGACATTGCCCCATACCTGAGGGTGGTCAAAGGGGTCACTCGTAAGATCAACTTGAGTAAGTAGTACCATGAAAACAATCATAGAAAAAATAAAAATGAATTTAGCGAAAGCCAAAAATTCATCGTCTTGAAAAACTTTTTTGATTTTACCTGTAAAAGCAAAATAGCTCAGAACAAAATTTGA
>CAJVZM010000083.1 GCA_913020475.1 uncultured Flavobacteriaceae bacterium | reverse complement strand
TTGGTCTCAAAATGGTTTCTAATTCGCTTCGTATCAATTGATACGCGCTGTCATTCTTTATTCTGTATCTCAATGAACTTTATGCTTTGGAGTAGTCTTCGATCGCTCGATTTTTCTCCGTTGCGGGTGCAAATATAATACCCTTTTTCTTCTTCACAATACCTTTTACTCCTTTTTTTAAAAATATTTTTTTCCTTTCAAAAACATTTACAATTCAGACCCTGACTGTTAATTTACTAGCGGCTTGAAGTCTTTTTGAGAGTTGTAAAATTTGGTTTGTTTTCTTTCCAATATTGGTACAAACTGTCCAATGCGTAATCCAAGGCCGTGTCCTGGCGCTCCAATCGATCCTCCGCAAAAGCTCTTTGCAGTATGTCCTCAATCAAATAGTCCTCATACACGGTCTCAGGACTGTAGATGTCTTTTAATGATAATTTAAAGACTGAGGCGGTGGTTTGGTATACAAATGCCCTCCAGCCATTTCGCAGTTCCTTAACCAAGTTGTGGGTGGTTTCTCCCGTTTGACGATGGACCAATTTGATTAATATTCGTCCCTGGGAACGAGAAAGCTTTTTGAGTTCTTTTTCAAACTCTTCATATATAAAATCTTCAATTCTCTTGAGATAGACCCTTCTTTTTCTTTTGGATTTGATTTGTTCTAGGCGTTCAGTTAAAATATTAAAGCGATCCGCTGCTATTTTTGCGTAAGGATATACTTTTAATGTTCGCTCTCTAAGAATGACGTATCGTTTGGCTTCATCGTAATTGTAAAATTTTAGAGGTTGGAACAACACCACTTCCTTGAGTTGAATACTAGAATTGACAATGGTATCACCTTCGATGACAAAATAGTCTTCGGGAAGGGGTGGTGATCTTTGAGCCAGTGCATTGCTAAAAGCCATTACCAAAATAATAGTCATTAAAGCATCTAATTTCATGATGTACAAATTTAATAATAAATAAAGGTGTAATCATTTTCAATTGGGTTCTTATGCTTATTTTAGCATTTTCTATTTTTTCAATTTCTAACAAATGAAACTTTTGAACAAAAAATCCATGTCATTTTTAGAGGCCTACCTCAATAATCCATCTCCTACAGGCTATGAATGGGAAGGACAAAAAATATGGATGGACTACCTGAAACCCTATGTAGATAGTTTTATCACAGATACTTATGGCACCGCTGTAGGTGTAATCAATCCAGACGCTTCTTACAAAGTTGTCATTGAGGGACACTCTGACGAAATTTCATGGTATGTCAATTACATAACAGACAAAGGTTTGATTTATGTGATTCGTAATGGTGGTAGTGACCACCAAATCGCCCCTTCAAAATGGGTGGATATTCACACCAAAAAGGGTATTGTTAAAGGGGTATTTGGTTGGCCAGCGATCCATACCCGAAAAACAGGTAGAGAGGAAGTCCCTAAATTGGAAAATATATTTATTGACATCGGTGCCAAAGACAAAAAAGAAGTAGAGAAAATGGGGGTACACGTAGGTTGTGTCATTACCTACCCTGATCGTTTCCAGGTCATCAACAAAGACAAATTTGTTTGCCGTGCCATCGACAATCGCGCCGGAGGATTTATGATTGCCGAAGTGGGCCGATTGTTACACGAAAATAAAATCAAATTGCCTTTTGGACTCTACATTACCAATTCTGTTCAAGAAGAGGTGGGCCTTCACGGAGCTGAGATGATCACTCAGACCCTCAAACCAAATGTAGCCATCGTGACCGATGTTTGCCACGATACCACTACCCCCATGATCAATCAAAAGCAACAAGGACATATCGAAATGGGGAAAGGGCCCGTTGTATCTTATGCTCCTGCGGTACAAAACAAACTTAGAGAACAAATTCTTGAAACTGCCAAAAAACAAAAAATACCCTTCCAACGTTTGGCCTCTTCTCGTTATACTGGAACTGATACCGATGCTTTTGCCTACAGTAATGGTGGAGTCGCTTCGGCTTTGATTTCACTTCCGCTGCGCTACATGCATACCACGGTAGAAATGGTTCACCGCGATGATGTTGAAAACGTAATCCGATTGATTTATGAAACGCTACAAACCATTGATCCTAAAAAGGGGTTTAGTTATTTTGATTTTTAAAAAAAGTATGATTGAAGAAATTTTAATTGGTTAACTCCCCTAAAAAACCTTATATTTTTTTGGCCAGTTGTTTCAGTGTGTAGTTGATTTTAAAATATTTGGGGGTCACATTAACTTAAAATATGAGTTAAAATAATCTCAAACTAAGGCGGGTGTTGGTGATCGCAGATGAAATAGGGCAGTATTATAATGCAAGTATTTGAATCAGCTAGTATTTCGTCAAACAAACCTAAATTTACGAGAGATAATCTCTGGTCAATGCCTTATTAATCCGCTTAACCACCCCTGGTCCTTCATAGACAAACCCCGTGTAGAGTTGAACCAAATCTGCACCTGCATTAAACTTTTCAAGGGCATCTTCGGGTTTATGTATTCCCCCAACGCCAATGATGGGAAAGGCTTTTTGACTTTTTAGGGACAGAAAACGGATTACCTCAGTACTTCTGTTTGATAATGGCTTACCACTTAGACCCCCGCTTTCGCTACGTTTGTAAGATTGGAGTCCTTCTCGGCCTAGGGTGGTGTTGGTGGCAATGACTCCATCCGTTTTTGTGGTTTTGACAATGTCGATGATGTCTAGTAATTGCTCATTCGTAAGGTCAGGGGCAATTTTCAACAGTATGGGTTTTGGTTTTTTCTTTACTTGATTTCGTTTTTGAAGGGTATTCAACAAATCGGTAAGCGGTTTTTTCTCTTGTAATTCCCGGAGGTTTGGAGTATTGGGTGAACTTACATTAACGACAAAGTAATCCACATAGGAATATAATGCATCAAAGCAGTAGATGTAGTCCTCCACAGCTTTCTCGTTAGGGGTAATTTTATTTTTGCCGATGTTGCCCCCAATAATGATATTTTTGTTTTTTTGGAGTCGTGGTATGGCAGCAGACACCCCTTGATTGTTAAAACCCATGCGGTTGATAAGTGCCTTTTCTTGTGGTAATCGAAACAAACGTTTTTTGGGATTGCCTGGTTGAGGTTTGGGAGTCAGTGTGCCGATTTCAATAAATCCAAAACCAAAGTTAGCCAGCTCTCTATATAGCTTGGCATCTTTATCAAAACCTGCTGCTAAACCCACAGGGTTCTTAAAACGAATGCCAAAAAGTTCCTTCTCGAGTTTGGGGTGATGCATTTGGAAAATTGCTCTGACTAAAAATGGCACACCTGGAATTTTGTGAATCCAACGGATCAGAGAAAAGACAAAATAATGTATCCACTCGGGGTCACCGAGAAAAAGGATGGGTTTAATTAGATAGCGATACATAAATTGATTTAAAAAAATCCCGCTGAGACGGGATTAAATTATTTTTTGGTGGGGTTGAGTTTTTGACTCATCTCCAATGATAAAGCAGAACGCTCTACTTTGAGTTTCCCAGCTAATGTTTCAATCACACAGGTATTGTCTTTGTCGTTCAAATCTAATACTTTGGCGTGAATTCCACTTTTGGTAATTACTCGATCTCCTTTTGTGAGATTTTTTATAAAATTTTTTTCTTTTTTTTGTCTTCGTTGCTGTGGTAAAATAATAAAGAAAAAAAACACCACCAGCATTAAAAGTAAAAAAGGCATTTGCCCGGAGAATCCCTCCATAGATAAATTTAAATTAATTACTATTCTGTTGACGCGCTTTTGCAGCGTCATCACGTTGTTTTTGCTTTACAGGATCAGGTGTGACCATAGCCTTAATTCTTAATGTTTCACGCCCACTGTTAGTGTTGGCCGAAATGGTAACAGTTTTCTGTTGCATATTAGGCTTATTGCTAGAGTCAAAACTAACCATAATCTCTCCAGTAGCACCCGGAGCGATAGGTGTGTTTTTAGGATAGTTAGGAACTGTACATCCACAGCTTCCTCTGGCATCTACGATGATCAAATCGGCTTTACCGGTATTGGTAAACGTGAATTTAGTCTGAACGGTTTCTCCTTCCTTGATGGTTCCAAAGTCGTGCATGGTTTGGTTAAAGGTCATTGCTGCAGTTGCAGAAGGAGTTTCGGCAGAATTCTCAGATGCTTTTTCCGTATCTACTTTTTTGGAGGCACTTTGATCACAGCCACTATAGCTGAATAACAAGGCGCAAATAAAAATCCAAGCTATTTTTTTCATTATTTTAAATTTAATATTTTAAGATGCTCAAATTTAGCAAAAAAACATTAAATCAATCCCCTGCCGCTTTTATTTAATCGATCCGATTTCTGGAAATCTCTAATTGTTTTATCTAAAATTCCGTTAATAAAAATATTACTCTTTGGGGTAGAATAGTCTTTGGAGATTTCGATGTACTCATTCATGGTTACCTTAGGTGGGATAGTTGGGAAATAAAGTAATTCAGCCATGGCCATTTTGATCATTACAGCATCTAACAGTGCAATCCTGTCACTGTCCCAGTTGGGCGTACGGCCCACCATTTCATGCTGTAATAAATCGTTATTAACCACCACTTTTTCCAATAGATTAATCGCGAATTGCGGATCTTCATTCGCCAAGTTCATCTGAGGGAAATGAAGGCTATTGCTGTTTTTTGGATCGATTTTATGTAGAGTTTTCAGAAGAAAAGTATTGACCACGGGAAGATCGTCAATCCAAGTCAATTCCTTATCTTCAATATAGTGGTAAAAACCATCGGATGGGGCGATGATTACCTTAAAAAAAAAAACAATAATATCCCTATCCTCCCTCAATGTAGGTGATTTTTTTCGGGCATATTCTTGAAAATTTTCGTTTTCCATCAAGGAATTGAAATTGGATTTTACATAGTCGAAATCCAACTCCCAAAACTTGATTTTTTTCTTTTTAACGTGATTGACTAATATGGGATGTTCGGCAATGAATTTTAGAATTTTATTCCCTACTAATGAATCGGAGTTTATGCTATTTTTTTTATTTCTCAAGTCTTTTTGGAGATTTGTTTGATCCAAGGCATGTTCGTAAGTGGATTTGAGAAAAGCCAAAAGGGCTAGGTATAGTGAAAAAGTATTAAAATAACTCTTTTCAAAAAAATTAACTTCCTGAGCCAAGTTACTCTCACGGCTTAGAAAAAAGGAATACAATGACTGCATTACTTTGATGCGCAGATGTCTTCGGGTTAGCATTTATTGAATAAGCAATATTTGCAACAAAAATAGAGCTTTAGTTTTAATTATAATCAACTAAAAAGGTTTTTGAATTTGAGAACAAAAGCAATTGATTACCTTTGACAATTAGTCATAAGTACCATAGCGCAATGAGTGAATGAGAGCACTGCAATACCTCAATAAATACCTAAAAAAATACTTTTTTAAACTGCTCCTGGGGGTTTTAATTACAATCATCTCAAGGGTTTTTTCTTTGTTTGCTCCCCGATTAATCGGAGATTCACTGACAGCAGTTGAGAGTTACCTGGTTGATCATCAAGGGGACGTAGTCACACTAAAATCTTTGTTGCTAAACAACATCTTAATAATTATTGGAGCAACTTTGCTCTCGGGTTTTTTTACTTTTTGGATGCGTCAAACCATTATCAATGTATCGCGTAGTATTGAATTCGATCTTAAAAACGAAATCTTTTTCCATTACCAAAGACTAACCCAACGCTTTTATAAAAATAACCGCACTGGTGATCTTATGAGTAGAATTAGCGAGGATGTGAGTAAAGTTAGAATGTATGTGGGCCCTGCAGTTATGTACAGCATCAATACCGTGACTTTGTTTGTGTGTGTCATAACCCTGATGTTTAGCATTGCGCCAGAACTATCGTTTTATACCCTCATCCCTCTCCCTTTATTGTCATTAACCATTTATAAGCTAAGCAGGGTTATCAACGCTAAAAGCACTATGGTACAAGAAATGTTGTCAAAACTATCCTCTTACACTCAGGAGATATTTAGTGGTATTTCTGTCATCAAATCTTATGGTCTTGAAGTTAATACACACAAAAATTTTG
>CAJVZM010000082.1 GCA_913020475.1 uncultured Flavobacteriaceae bacterium | reverse complement strand
GAAGCCCAGGCATTAATTAATTTGGAATTTCCTTTTTCTAACCGATTTTTTCTTTCCATTAGATCCAAATGTTAAATTGGCACAATTTATGAATTCATTTGTTTTGACATAGTGTAATGGATTTATTTTTTAAAATCAATTACCTTCAATTTTAAAGAAAAATCAATAAAAATAATGGTGAAAAACCAGATTCTACTATTTATCACACTTTTTATGATAAGTTGTAACGGAGTATCTCAAGAAAAAAGAAACAAAGAAGTCAAAATCTATGCGGTCGAAAAAACTGATCAAGAATGGAAGGAAAAACTTCCAAAATTATCATACATGGTTTTGAGAAAAGCAGCTACCGAATACCCATTTACAGGTAAATACAATAATCATAAAGTAAAAGGGACATATAATTGCGCAGGTTGCAATACATTGCTGTATAAATCTGAAAACAAATACGATTCTAAGTGTGGATGGCCTTCATTTGATAGAGCAGTGGAGTCCAACATTGAATATGATGTAGATTATAAGCTAGGTTACGCAAGAACTGAGCTTAAATGCAATAAATGCGGTGGGCACTTAGGTCATATTTTCAACGACGGTCCAAAAGAAACGACAGGTAAAAGACATTGTATCAACTCTGCGGCATTAAACTTTTTTCCTAATGAGTAAAAAAAATAAATATCCCATCGAAAAATCAGAAAAAGCTTGGCTGGATGAACTTAGCCCTGAAGAGTTTAATATTCTCAGGAAAAAAGGTACGGAGTACCCATATAGCGGAAAATTTAATGACCATTATGAAGAAGGGACCTACCTATGCAAAGGTTGTGGAGTTCCGCTTTACTTAAGTCAAAGTAAATATGATAGCCATTGTGGTTGGCCTAGTTATGACCAATCCATCGAAGGTGCACTGGAATTGATCCCAGATCACTCTAATGGAATGCTCAGAACAGAAATTGTATGTGCCAATTGTGGAGGACATCAAGGTCATGTTTTTAATGATGGACCCACCAAAACCGGTCTGCGCTTTTGTGTTAATTCTGCCAGTATTAGTTTTATTAAAAAGGCTGAGTAAATAATAGACCTAAAATAACCAGCAGTTTCTTAAATTTGTATAGAATTTAAACTTCAATCCACATGAATGAATACGATGTAATTGTAATTGGAAGTGGTCCTGGAGGCTACGTAACTGCAATCAGATCCTCGCAGTTGGGATTCAAAACTGCTGTAGTAGAAAAAGAAAGTTTGGGAGGGGTTTGTCTCAATTGGGGATGTATTCCCACTAAAGCTCTTCTGAAATCAGCACAAGTTTTCAATTATCTGAAGCATGCTGAGGATTTTGGATTGAAAGTTAAAGATTACGATAAGGATTTTGATGCTGTCGTCAACAGAAGTAGAAATATAGCTGCTGGAATGAGTAAGGGCGTTCAATTTTTGATGAAAAAAAATAAAATTGATGTTATAGAAGGTCATGGAAAAGTTCTGTCTGGAAAAAAAATAAGTGTCAGCCGAGGGGAAAAAATACTTGATTACAGCGCCAAACATATCATTATTGCAACTGGAGCTCGATCCAAAGCGCTCCCCAACATGCCACATGATGGCAAAAAAGTCATTGGGTATCGTGAGGCAATGACCCTACCTAAGCAACCTAAAAAACTCATCATTGTTGGGTCAGGAGCGATAGGAATAGAATTTGCCTATTTCTACAATGCTATGGGTACTGAGGTCACCATTGTAGAGTATGTAGATCGTATAGCCCCTGTTGAGGATGAAGAAGTTTCCAAACAATTGGAAAAAAGCTTCAAAAAAAGTGGCATCAACATAATGACTAGCGCTAAGGTCACTGCTGTAGATACTAAAGGTAAAGGTGTAAAAGCTACTGTCGAAACAGAAAAAGGTGAAGAATTTATCGATGCAGATATAGTGCTCTCTGCTGTGGGGATTAAATCCAATATTGAAAATCTAGGGATCGAAGATTTGGGAATCGCGCTTGACAAAGATAAAATTTTAGTAAATGACTTTTACCAAACCAATATACCAGGATATTATGCAATTGGAGATGTCACTTCTGGACAGGCTTTAGCCCATGTCGCCTCTGCCGAAGGTATTCTCTGTGTAGAAAAAATTGCAGGTCATCAGGTAGAGCCACTCAACTATGAGAATATACCTGGTTGTACCTATTGCTCCCCTGAAATAGCGTCCGTTGGACTCACCGAAGCCCAAGCAAAAGAAAAAGGCTACGAAATCAAAGTGGGGAAATTTCCTTTTACAGCCTCCGGAAAAGCTCAAGCAGGGGGAACTTCTGAAGGGTTTGTCAAAGTAATCTTTGATGCAAAATACGGGGAATGGCTGGGATGCCATATGATTGGGGTTGGCGTCACAGATATGATTGCCGAAGCAGTTCTAGGAAGAAAACTTGAAACCACGGGACATGAGGTGCTAAAAGCAGTTCATCCTCATCCAACTATGAGTGAGGCGGTTATGGAAGCTGTTGCAGATGCCTACGACGAGGTCATTCACCTCTAAGACCTTACAAAAGATTCAACACCCAATCGGTAGCTGTCCAATCCAAAACCAATGATGATACCTTTAGCGACAGGGGTGATGAAAGATTTATGTCTAAAATCTTCTCTGGCGAACGTGTTGGATATGTGAATTTCAATTACGGGTGCGACAATCGCCTTGATGGCATCTCCAATTCCTACAGACGTATGGGTGTATGCGGCAGCATTTAAAAGAATTCCATCACAGGAAAAACCCACATTCTGAACCCGATCTATCAGTTCACCTTCAATATTAGATTGGAAATAATCGAAATCAACTTGAGGGAAATCAGACTTAAGGTGCTTGTAATAGTCCTCAAAAGTTTGAATTCCATAAATCCCAGTTTCTCGCGTTCCTAAAAGATTTAGATTGGGACCATTGATTATGACAATTTTCATGATAAAAGTTTTTTAAAATTAACTATATTTTTGTTCAACTTAAAGTTTAATAAATTGAAGTTAATATTGAATCTAAAAAATAAAAAATATTGAACTGGAAAACTGTCATTCTTGATTACGAATTCTACCTCAAAATTGAAAGGGGACTGTCTGAAAACACCGTAAAAAATTATAGTATAGATATCAATGGATTGGCAAGTTTTATACTTTCAAATAATATTGAAGAAGAACCTCAAAACTGCTCTAAAGAAACCCTCCAGCAGTTCATTTATCAAAACTCCAAATCCATCAGTAGTAACAGTCAAGCGAGAAGAATTTCTGCATTTAAAAGTTTCTTTAATTTTCTCATCTATGAAAAAATTAGGTCAGAATCTCCAGCCGACTTGATTGAAGCACCCAAGTTAGGTAGAAAACTGCCCGTAACTCTCAATTTGATGGAAATTAAAAAAATTCTTCTCTCCATAGAATTGCACCTTCCTAACGGTCACAGAAACAGAGCGATCATTGAAACACTCTATGGAAGCGGCCTAAGGGTTAGTGAACTAGTGAATTTAACTTTGTCCGATATTTTTTTTAAAGAGGACATTATAAGGGTAACTGGTAAAGGAGATAAACAACGTTTGGTTCCCATAGGCAGTTACTCCAAAAAGTATATACAGATATATAAAAATGAAGTAAGATGTTTAAAAAAAATTAAAAAAGAGGACAATGATGTGTTATTCCTCAGTAGAAATGGAGGGAAAATAACTCGTGCCATGATTTTTACTATTGTTAAGAATGCTTCAGCAAAAGCTGGAATAAATAAAAAAATAAGCCCACATACCTTTAGACATTCTTTTGCAACTCATTTACTAGAAAATGGTGCAGACCTGAGAACAATTCAAGTTTTAATGGGTCATGAAAGTATATCTACTACAGAAATTTACACTCACCTAGACAATAAACACTTAAAGAAGGTGATGGAAGAGTTTCACCCAAGAAATCAATAGATTAGGTTATTTATTAACCACAAGCCTAAAACCCTCTCCATGAATATTCAAAATTACAACATTACTGTCTGTTTTTAAATATTTTCTAAGCTTGGCAATATAAACATCCATACTCCTGGAGGTAAAGTAATTGTCGTCCCTCCATATTTTATTTAGTGCCAATTCTCTCGGAAGTAAATCATTGATATGTAATACAAGCAGCCGGAGCAATTGATTTTCTTTAGGGGAAAGTTTAACGGTCTCTTCCCCATCAATGGTTAGAAAACGAAGTTTCGAATTAAATTGAAATTTTCCAATTACAAACTCATAAATATCTGACTCTGGAACGTTAAAAAAGTTTTTACGGTTTAAAATGGCCTTAATTTTGGCAAGAAGTACCTCAGAATCAAAAGGTTTAGTCAAGTAATCGTCGGCACCGATTTTAAAACCTCGCAAAACATCCTCTTTTAGTGTTTTTGCTGATAGGAAAAATAAAGGGATCATTTCATTTTTTTCTCTTATCTCCTTCCCTAAAGTAAATCCATCTTTGAAAGGCATCATTACATCAAGGATACAGAGGTCAAAGTTTTCCTTATGATATTTTTCCATTCCCTCAATTCCATTTTTGGCCAGAACAACAAAATAATCATTGAGAATCAAGTAGTCCTTGAGAATATTTCCAAAATTGTAATCATCCTCTACAATTAAGATTTTCTTTTTTTCGGAATTCATAGGCACAAGTTACTAATGATAATTAGAGCAGTGGTATTGAAATTAAAAAAGTTGTTCCCTGATCAATTTTACTGCTTAATTGGATATTTCCACCATGGATCTCAACTATTTTTTTTACATAGGAAAGTCCCAAGCCGTGGCCTTTAACATTATGAATATTACCACTTTGTTGACGAAAGAACTTTTCAAATATATATTTTTGAGTGTTGGAATCCATACCAATACCATGATCTTTTATTTTTAGAAAAATATTCTTATTCTCAGAGGAGGTACTTATACTAATCAAAGGAGCTCCATCGGAATACTTTACAGCATTGTCCAACAAGTTGACAATTAGATTAGTGAAATGGTTCAAATTTCCCCTAAATCCAGTTTGTATTGCATCTAGATGAGTATCGATAATCCCTTTTTTATTTTTAATAATTAAATCTACACGGCGAAGTGCGTCCTCAACCGCATCATGAATATCGACCTCTGATAATTCGATCGAAGAGGAGCTTTTTTCAAGTCTCGAAATCATTAAAACATTTTCAACTTGAGAAAGCATGCGTTGATTTTCCTCTCTGATCATTTTAACATAGCTTAATAACTTGGTCTTTACATTTTGTGTTTTAGGGTTAGAAATTGCATCCAAAGCCAAATTAATGGTAGCTATAGGAGTTTTAAACTCATGCGACATATTATTGATAAAATCTGATTTCATCTCTGAAACCTTTTTCTGTCGAATGATTTGATAAATAGCAGTCGTTGACACTATGATTATAAATAAGGTGAGGAAGATTGATAATCCTGCAACGCTCAGAATAGAAGATAGGGCGAATTGATCCCTGTCTGGAAATGTAACTACCAATTTATAGGGGATTTGTCCATTGTCTTGTGTAAAAATAGGGGTTTCATATTTTAGACCTTTTTGCTGCTCTATATATTCGTTGGATTTTACTTTGGTAGCCAGATCCTTGTTGTAAATTCCAAATTCATAAAAGGTCAAAATATTTCTAGCTTTAAACTCTCTGTCCAAAAGAAGCTTTAACTCATTTGTTTTAATACGTTTATGTACGGGTATGGTAGAGGAATAATCCAAATAGGCAGAACGAAAAATTTCCTGATCGAAAACACTCATTCTTTCAACCGATTTTAATTTGGTGATTGATGTGGCTACCCTATTCTCCCTATTAAAAATTTTATCCTTACTAAGAATTGTTGTTGTTTTGACTTTTTTGTAGTCCTTTAACTTATCATCACCCAACTCAGGATTAATGTCTGAAAGGTTGATGTTGTAATCCTCCTCTAGAATACCAAAAGCGTAAAAGGAAGTCAAATTCGAGGTGATATCATCCTCATTGTCGACAAACAAAAAGATATCGGTGAAATTCGACTCATCGGGGTTACCAATGGAATCGATTAATTGTTGGTAAGCGGCTATATAATCTGAAATTTCGAGATCTTGAACCTTGTTAGAGACTGATTTGAGGGACTGACTCACTGCCAGTGTAAATTCTTCTTCCTTATTTTTAAACGCAGTGGTGATCCAATAGGCCTGAACCACAATTACAGCCACCAAGGATACAATCATTAAAGTCACCAACAAAATTAAAAAGTCTTTTTTCAAGAAGTCAAGTT
>CAJVZM010000081.1 GCA_913020475.1 uncultured Flavobacteriaceae bacterium | reverse complement strand
GGGCAATTGCCACCCTTTGCTTTTGCCCACCAGAAAGCTCACTGGGTAAATGTGTTGCCCAATCTTTTAATCCTACCTTTTCAAGATATCCCAATGCTTTCACTTGTCGAATTTTTCTTCCTACCCCCTGGTAATAAAGCGGTAAAGCAACATTTTCTAATGCATTTTTATAATTAATGAGATTAAAAGATTGGAAAATAAATCCTAAAAATTTATTTCGGTAATTAGCTGCAGTAGTTTCTGTCAAGCCCTCAATCAGCACATTGTCGAGTAGGTATTCTCCTTCATCTGCCAAATCAAGCATCCCCAGTATGTTAAGTAGTGTAGATTTTCCTGATCCGGATGATCCCATGATGGCCACCAACTCTCCCTCTTTAATATCTAAATTAATCCCTTTAAGGACATGTAGAGAACTGTCACCCATCCTATAGGACTTGTTAAGATTTTTGATACTGATCATGGTAATTTTTTATTAGGGTCATTTAAAATTACTACATTAATTTAGACCTATCTAATCTAATAAGGTTTAACACCGAGCTTATCGTCTTAAAAATATAATCTCTAATTAAAGTACTAAATTATTTTTTTAGTATTTTAAAAATTTGATAGCCAACAAATCCCACCAAAAGATATGGGATAGCCATTAAGTAGATGATTCCGTTATTGATTCCTCTGGCTGTTTCTTGCGCCTCTCCGGATTCTAAAACTGCTCTGCACATAGAACACTGAGCGGAAGCCTCTCCTAGTAATAACAGAATCAATAAAAATGATATTAAAACACGCATGGATTTAATAATAAGGTGATATCATCAAATATATCACTACACCCGTTATGGCAATATACAACCATATAGGAAAAGTAATAACGGAGATTTTTTTGTGGTCTTCAAATCTTTTTGAAATGGCCCTTACATATGTGATCAGTACCATAGGAATAATCCCAATAGAAAGTATAATATGAGAAATCAGAATAAAGTAGTAAATATATTTCAAGTTACCTTCCCCGCCAAAAGGGGTGGGATCTGATGTCATATGATAAGCCACATACATGATCAAGAACATTAAAGAAAGGGCAATGGCAATCTTCATAAATGATTCGTGTAGTTTAATTTTTTTTTGTCGAATCGCCACGTAGGCCAAAACTAAAATCAAGGCCGTCAATGCATTAATGGAAGCATAGATAGGAGGTAAGAAATCAAGAGGGGGTACATCGGGGAGTCTTACAGAAAAGAGAACTGCAACCAACACAGGGATCAATATAGATACTGCCGTGATTAGTTTACTGTATTTCTTGGGGATATCACTAACACTTTGCTCTTTCATTTCAATAGGTTTTATTCCTTTAATAGCCTTTCGATATCCTCCAACAGCATCTCCACTCCTTGCATGTCTTGGTCTTCAAGATCCAAACCTGAATAGTAGACGATTGGGTTGTCAAAACGGTCAACCCTTGAGCGGATATATCCGTTTTTATCGATCAAGGCAAAATAACCTTGATGCTCGAAACCACCAGCTACTGCAGGATTAATACCTGCAAAGATACTAAATCCTGAATTGGCAAGTTCGTAAACCGCAGATTTCTTATCAGTTAAAAAATGCCAGTTTTGAGATTTTACACCATAATTTTCTGCATATTTCTTCAATACATGAGGCTTGTCATTATCAGGATCAATGGTGAAAGAAGCAATCCCAAAATCTTGGCGATCACCAAAACGATCGTCTAAAATTTTCATGTTTTTATTCATGATGGGACATATAGAAGGACAACGAGTAAAAAAAAATTCCACCAGATAAACTTTCCCTGTAAAATCTTCATTACTAATCAATAAGCTATCTTGGTTTCGCATCAAAAATTCAGGTACTTTTTTGGCTTCACCGTTGAGTTTTATATAAGCCAATGGTTTTGCTGGAACCGATCGATTGCTCTCGACCTGAGTATTGTTTGCCACCCGATCAACGATCTTTGGAATAAACAAAAGACCAAAAACAATCAGAAGGATGATTAAACCTATATAACTGAAGTTTTTCATACTAGGGAGTATTCTTATTGTACTTCTTCCAAGCACGGCGGTATTCGGCAAGGATTACCTTAATGTCGTCTACCATTTTGTTATTGATTTCAGCTACAAACTGTGCATTAAAACCAAACAGGGTTCCATCATCCTCATCATCGTCACGCCCCCTCAAGTTGCGTTCTTTATCGATAATAAAAACATAGGGTAAACTTTTTTCAGCGGAGAGTTGTAAAGGGGTTTTCAGACTTTTAAATAAGCTTGCAATTCGATCAGCACTTCCAAAAATAAAACGCCACTTGACCAAATCAGTTCCTACACCTGACTTCAGTTCTTGTTTGAGCTCCTCAACCTGAGTCTCTTGACCCTCTTGCACCACCATAACAAATTGAAAGTCTTTGAACTGATAAAAGCGTTTGTAAATTTTTTGATTCAGGTTCAAGGCTTCACCTTTTTTGTCGGAGAGGTCTTCTCCCCAAAAACCCAATACGGTGATTCGGTCTTGAAATTGGACTGGCCCACCTGAAAGGGTTTTCCACTGATGAACGTCGTCCACCCCTTTTGTCAAAACGGGCAACAGCGCAAAATTATTTTTGCCAGAGGCAAAAAATAAATATATGACTATTGGAAATACAAAGAGTATAAATAGGACAAAATATTTTTTAATTGATTTACTCATGAAAAAAATGTCCGGCTTATTCTAAAAATTCCAACTCACAAATCCACTATTCATCACTTCAAAAATGTAGTCAGCTTCGAGAACAAGAATAAAAATCAGATAGGGAATTAATATTATTAACGGCAGAACAATTGCCCCTTGAAGGCTCCCACTTTCATCCCTGACATGCATAAAATCCCATGCAATATAATATGCTTTGACGAGTGTCAAAATTATAAAGATCCAATTTAACAATTTCATACTGAGGAAATAATTCATCAAAAAATCTGGTTTGATAATCCCCAACGCCACCTCCACTGTGGTCACGATTGATAAGAATATTAGAACGCCCCAAATTTTTTGGACGTTGGATTTGAACTTTAGTAATCCTCTAAAAATTGCAAGTTTATGTGTTGCTTCGGCCATTATTTTTGATTTTGATTTAAACGAGATAGAAAAATGTAAATACAAATACCCAGACCAAATCTACAAAGTGCCAATAGAGGCCTACTTTTTCAACCATCTCATAATGTCCTCTTTTTTCATAAGTTCCTACAATAACATTAAAAAATATTATTAAGTTGATGATGACCCCCGAGAAAACGTGGAAGCCATGGAAACCTGTTATGAAAAAGAAAAAGTCAGCAAAGAGTCTGTTTCCGTATTCGTTGTGGATAAGGTTGGCCCCTTCCACTACCCCAACAGCATTTTCTATTTTATCCAGTGAATCATCACGAGTTAAAACGATTTTTTGTCCTTTTTCATTTAACTTTTCACTTCTAATCACCAAGTTATCGTTGGCTTCAAAGCCCTCTACTACCTCTACCAAGGAATAAGTGGGTAAGGAACCTTCGCTTTCGTACCAAATCCCGTTACTCCCTTTGTGGGTACTACGTTCGGTTGAAATAGAAATAGCAAAGTCGGCTATGGCGACTCTTTTACCAGTATCCGCATTTACAAATTGTAAAATTTGACCTCCTTTTGTTTCTAAGGCTCCGTATTCACCTTTTATAAAGTTTTTCCATTCCCAAGCTTGAGATCCAACGAAAACTGCACCTCCAATGATGGTCAGTAACATATAAAAAGTTACTTTCGATTTGTTCATATGATGTCCCGCATCCACAGCCAATACCATTGTAACGGAAGAGAAAATCAATATAAAGGTCATCAAGGCTACATAATACATGGGAGCATCTACTCCATGTAAAAAGGGAAAGTGAGTAAAAACCTCATCTGCAATAGGCCAAGAATCAATATTTTTAAAACGAGAAAACCCATAGGAAACCAAAAAACCAGAGAAGGTAAGTGCATCAGATACGATAAAAAACCACATCATAAGTTTACCATAACTGGCGTTGAGTGGTCGCTGACCTCCAGCCCAGAGATTGGTCTGTTTTTCAGCTGCAGTTAATTCCATAGTCAAATTCAAATTAGTTAGTACAAATTTATATATTTTAGGTATACAGTACTATAAAGAGGTACAAATAAACCCACATGATGTCAAGAAAATGCCAAAACAAATGGGCCAATTCAAAACCTAATGTATTCGATCCAGAATAGATGCCTCGAAGCAATCTAATATATACTACTGTAAGGACGATAATCCCCGCAAATAAATGTGTCAAATGTAACAAGACCAAAACGTATAAAAAGGATGTGGTAATAGAACTTTCTGCACCAGTAAAGTAATAGCCTTGAGCAATTATGTCTCTAAACCCCATAAACTGAAAGTAAATAAAAAGCAGCGCCAACAAAAAAGTGGTCAATACCCCTGTTTTGGTTTGCTTTAGTTTTTTTACCTCTAGTGATTTTTTGGCTATAAAGAAAGTGATACTACTCAACAGAATGAGTAGGGTACTGATTGCAAAAGCATTGGGCATCTCAAATTGGGACAACCAGTCTGCTCGACTACTGCTTACAACATAGGCACTCGTCAATCCCGCAAAGGTCATGGACATGCTAATCATCCCTACCCAGAGCATCATCTTTTTGGCTTTATAATTTTTTATTGCTTGCTCATCCATTTCTAGATCCATTTATCTAAAACATAAATTATTTGCAAAAGACTGATGTAAGTAATGCTAGCGTAAATTAATTTTCTGGCCGCTTCTTTGCTTTTTTTTTGCATCAATTTTAAGGCATGGTAAAGGAAATAAACTCCAATCAAAATCAAGGCAACTACTGCCCCAATCGAAAGGGTCAATGAACCACTGTACTGGGTGAAGGGAGAAATCGATATTATGATAGTCCAAATGGTGTAAAACACGATTTGAAAAGCAGTAACTCGATCGGGTTTTCCAGTGGGCAACATCTTGAACCCTGCCTTTTGATAGTCATCGTCCATCATCCAACCGATGGCCCAAAAATGAGGAAATTGCCAAAAAAATTGAACCATGAAAAGCACGCCTGGCTCTATCCCAAAATTACCAGTAGCAGCCACCCATCCCAACATAAATGGAATGGCACCGGGAAAAGCCCCCACAAAAACGGAAAGGGAAGTAACAGATTTGAGGGGGGTATAGATACAGGTGTATATTATTATAGATAGTGCTCCGAAAAAGGCGGTCTTGAAATTGATGTTATTTAGAATTAAAATCCCCAGCAGGGTCAGCAGCGAAGCAATAAGTAAAGCCGTAAAATTGTTGATTCGTCCAGTTGGAAGCGGGCGATTCTTTGTTCGATCCATCAAAGCATCTTTGTCCCTTTCAATCCACTGGTTGAAAGCATTGGAGGCACCTACCATAGCGAAACCACCAAAAATCAGTCCAAAAAGTATGGAAACTTCAATTTGATCTACGGCGATTAAATATCCTGCTACAGAGGAGAACACAACGCTCACAGCTAGACGAAACTTGGTGAGTTGAAGGAAGTCGCCTAAAAATGATACAAGGTCAAAACTTATTACAGGTAAACTATTGGAATGGGTCTTCATCATCAAATATCCAGCAGCAAAGATAGGCTACAAATTATCCATGTGCAAACCTGTATGACGATTTTAAGTTACGATTGACAACCTCATTGCAACTTTAATGACTTGGGGTCTTGAGGAAAGCTTTGATGAGGGTCCTGGGGATCATTTTCATATCTGTAATCGAGAGAATGTTTTCATCATTATAATTCATAACACTAGGACGATGCATTTCAATATGCCGCACTCAAGTTTTTAATTCAATTTTTTTCAAGTTAAGAAGAGGATCAAAACCAACCCAGCGAAAAAATAGAGTATACTCTTTTTACATAAATCTGTCTTTGGACTTTTTAGGAAATATAATTTCGTGGTATTTGGGGACAGTATAATTCAAAGAAAAGAGGTAAATAGTGCGTTAATTAAAAAAAAAAATTAATTGAGAATCACAAATCATACTATTGCCACGAGACTACTAGGATATCATTTCTATTTTTCTTCTGCATATTGGTAGATGAGACAAATACAACTTATTAAGGTAATAATTAAAGATGAATGTTCTAGCATAACAGAGCGATGAAAAAAGTGAATTACATAAGCATGTAAAATATTGTAAACTATACTAATTTAATGATAAGGAAATCATACACTAATTAGGCGAATATATCAGAACTTTAGGTTTGTATATTTACGAGTTATTGCAACCTAAAAGTAATTGGAATACTAAAAGGAACCCTTA
>CAJVZM010000080.1 GCA_913020475.1 uncultured Flavobacteriaceae bacterium | reverse complement strand
TAAATGTCAAAATACTATCGACTATTTTCCAGCCTGGAGGCATCTTATCTCCATTGTAGGCTCTCCAGCCCTCCAAAGAAGTGCCGTCAAAAAGGGTAATCCATTCAATGTTTTTTTTACTTGGAGCTTCGTTGCAAGACCAAATACTAACTAAGGCTAAATATAAAATGATTTTTTTCATATGATAAATTATTATTTTTAAGAAACTATACCTAAAGGTTTTGTGCTATTCCAGTTCCCTCGGGTAAAGTCAGGGAATTGCTGGGGTGCTCCACTTTGTTCGATGGATTTTCCGCTGAGTTCAGTCACTGCACTCCATAAGGCTCCTTCATAGACGTTCTGATCAAGTGGGAGGCCTTTTTGTAAACACTCAACAATGCGATACATCATTATACCATCCATACCCCCATGTCCACTGTCTTTAGATTGCTCGTTGAGTCTTTTATAAAGAGGATGATCATACTTTTCGTAAATTTTTTCTAATTGTTCACCCTCCACCCACTGATGGTGGTCTTTGGTAATCCCCTCTACTCCCCCTTCAAGTGCTACTCGAGTTGGGTATCCCGCCAAGGCTCCAAGAGTACCCTGAACAAGGTTAAGGCGAGTGTAAGGCCTAGGACTGGTTTCGTCCCATTGAACCATAATGGTTCTCCCCACTTGAGTTTTGATAATGGAAGTACTTAGATCTCCATTACGAAAATCTAATTGGTTCCACTTGTGATCTTTGGCGAAATTCTTTTGGGCATAAAGTTTTCTCCCCAAAGCGGGGGTGGAATATGAAATTAAACTTTTAAAGTTATCATCTTGGCGAGCCAAGCTCATGTATTGTGCCACAGGCCCCAATCCGTGGGTAGGATAAAGATTACCTTTTCCGTTAGCATAGTGGTGAGTTCGCCAAGAGCCTGTTCCTCGATCCTCCTGATTCATCTGACCTCTCAATTCATGTATGTATGCTGCCTCGGCATGAAGAAGTTCCCCTATTACTCCTTGGCGACACATGTTGAGGTACATCAATTCGGTTCTACCATAATTGACATTTTCCATCATCATACAGTGCTTTTGAGTTCTTTCGGAGGTATCAATAATTCGCCACAATTCTTTAATTGTAACCGCCAAGGGGACTTCTACAAAGGTATGAGCACCTTGTTTCATACTTTGAATAGCCATTGGAGCGTGATTGTTCCAATTCGTTGCGATAAAAACTACGTCTGGTTTCACCTCCTGTAACATTGTTTTCCAGCGGTTTTCATCACCCCAATATGTTGCAATATTCGAATGTCTAGATTCATCCGATATTTGCTTTACCATTTCATGCTTCTGCTTTACGTTATCTTCAAATAGGTCACTTATGGCCACCACCTCAGTTCCCGGCAAGCCCGCAAAAAACTTAAGGTGTTCCCCACCTCGACTTCCCACTCCTATGAAAGCAGCTTTTATGTTTCTGATTTTTGGAGCAGCATGGTCTCCCATATAGATTCCTCCTGAGGGTGCTTGAGATTTCACAAAAGGTTCACAGCTTGAATAAAATGGCACGGAAGCAATAGCAGCAGTAGATAGGGAGGTTTTTTTTAAAAAATTTCTTCTGTTGATTGACATGTTTTTAATTTAATTGAAATCTACAAAAATTAAAGTGTTTGATGAATTTCCTCATCTAATTTATAGTTTCCCATTTGAAAAATAGTTTGAAATTGATCAGGGACTTCAAAAGTAGAATAACTTGTGGGTGTTCCGAAAAGAAAAACCTGCTCTAATGCAGGAAAAGAATACATTTTTTCCAATTTATCAAACTTAAAGCCAGAATAGACCAAATTGATTTGCTTTAAGTGCTTAAGATCTTTGAGTTGATTAATCCCATTTCCAGTGATGGCTGTATGGTTTAATTTTAATACCGTTAAATATTTTAATTTTTTCAGAATTTCAAAAACAGAGTCGGTTACTTGTGTTTGGCCCAAATCCAAGTCTACGACATAATCCGAAACATTAAATAGAATAGACGCATTTTGATCATTAAAATCATGATTATTAATAGCTGATATTTTTAACAGTGGAGAAGTTTTATAAATGGGTGCTACATGTAAACCAGTACTTTTAATAGAGTCCATCAAAGAAATATTTAATGGCTTCAACTTTAAATCAGGGTATATTCCTGTCTCATCTTTTGGGAAAAAAGAAGTAAAAAGCTGAGGGGAGAGTCCAAGCTCTGAAACTGTTTTTTTTTCTGGTGCACCGAAATTCACCCATTTCTCAATAATTTTTATTTCAGCTTTTGTAAGTTGGGTTTTTGCTTTTGGGGGCATGTGTTTTTTTTCTTCTCTTGGTAGGTGGATCCTTTTCAGTATTTCACTTTCCAAAAAGCTAGGAGCCAAAATTATGGGTCCTCCTTCCCCCCCTTCCATGAGACCTTTGTAATTGTTCATTAATAATCCTCCTTTAGTTTTTTTGGGATTATGACAACTGACACATTTTTGATCCAAAATGGGTTGAATTACTCCCGAATAAAGTGGTAATTTTTGATGGGAATCGGGAAGTAAAATCAAATTTCGAGAAGGAACCTCCATTCCTAAAGCCTCTTTGATTGTGTCTGGAAGTGGTTCTGTCAAATGATCTTTTCCATGGGTAAGGTTACCTCCCAAGTGCCCAGTAATGGATAAAATTACAACTAAGCAGTATCCTAAGAATTTATAGGATATTTTTTGAAAAAAACCATAGTTATTTAGTTTTAAATACATCAAAAAGGAAATGACAAAAGTAAGTAGCCCCAAAATCAAATGTCCCTGAATATCCTCCCATGGATAGCCTTCTCTATTGTACTGGACTGACCCGGTGATTATTGCAGCAAGTGTAGAAAAAGTCCCCCAGAGAAAGGCAAAACGAATGATCTTTTGATGTTTATTATCTTTACGGTCAAAGACCAACATCATCAATCCTAAGAGCAAAAACCCTATAGGAAGATGAACTATTAGGGGATGAAAACGTCCAATTAGGTCAAAAATAAAATCCATTACGATTATTTATAAAATAACACTAGTAATCATTTAAGCCAAAATTTCATTGATGACATGTCCCTCAACATCAGTCAGTCTGAAGGGTCGACCTTGAAATTGATAGGTGAACTGTTCATGGTTAAAGCCCAACAGATGTAATATGGTAGCCTGAATGTCATATACCGAAACACGACCTTCTATTCCAGAATATCCAATTTCATCTGTTTTTCCATGAACCGCTCCCTTTTTGATACCACCACCGGCCATCCACATTGTAAAAGCATCACCTTGATGGTCTCTACCGGGTGAATTTTGAATCCCCAATCGATTTTCCCACATGGGGGTTCTTCCAAACTCCCCACCCCAAACGATAAGGGTTTCATCTAGCAAGCCTCTTTGTTTGAGATCGAGAATAAGTGCAGCAATCGGTCGATCTGTTTCCTTACATTTTTTTAAAAAACCAGAGTCAAGCGCTTCGGTTGGACTAGAACCGTGAGAATCCCAGCCCCAATCGTATAACTGAACAAACCTTACCCCTTGTTCAACCATTTTTCGGGCCAAAAGACAATTGTTAGCAAAGGATTCTTTTCCTGGTTTTACACCATACATTTCCTTTATTGTATCAGGCTCTTTATCAATATCCATGACTTTGGGGACAGAAACCTGCATCCGATAGGCCATTTCGTATTGATTGATTCTGGTCAAAACCTCCGGATCACCAAATTTTTGATATTCCTTAAGGTTTATTTCATTTATTGATGCTAAAACTTTCTTTTTCAAGTTCCTAGAAACCCCTTTAGGGTCTTTAAGGTAAAGTACAGGATCGCCTTTGGAACGACATTGTACCCCTTGATAAACAGATGGCAAAAACCCGCTGCCCCATACACTTTTTCCAGCATCGGGTGTTCCTCCCGAAGTTAGCACCACAAAACCTGGTAAATTATTATTTACCGAACCCAAACCATAGGTCACCCAAGAACCGATGCTGGGGCGTCCATTTCTAGGGCTTCCTGTATGCATAAGCATCTGAGCAGGTCCGTGATTGAATTGATCAGTATGAACTGCTTTGAGAAAGGCCACCTCATCAATAACTTTTTTGAAATGTGGTAGATGATTAGAAACCCAATTTCCTGTTTCACCCTCCCGTTTGAAAGTTGCCTGTGGTCCCAACATATTTGGAACCCCTTGAATAAATGCAAACTTCTTACTATCAAGTAAGGAAGGTGGACAAGGCTTGTTATGGAGTTTTTTTAGCTCTGGCTTGAAGTCAAACAACTCTAATTGGGAAGGGGCTCCGACCATATGAAGGTAAATGACACTTTTTACCTTAGGCAGATAAGGAGCAGGCATAGAAGCCATGGGATTTAATGACCTATCTTTGGTATAGGCGGGAGTTGCTGGATTATCAGTTGAGCAAGAATTCAAAAAACTACCTAAAGCTAGTCCCCCTAGGCCCAAAGAACAATCTTTGATAAAATGTCTTCTACTGTTGAACTTTGCTTCAACTACTCTTCTTTCTTCTAATAATTTCTTTATATTATCCATGGGTAAGAAATTCATCTAAGTTCATAATAGCATTAGCAATAATAGCCAATGATGCTGTTTTAATATTTGTTGGATGATCCATCCCAAAAAAATTGACTAATTGATCAGGATCATTTTCAAAATTTAATTTAGCCTCCTCATAGAGAAGTATTAAGTCATTTAATTTTTCCTCGTCTACTTTTCTTAGGGTAGCTTTTTGATACATTTCAAGAATAGCTGTTTTACCTTCTTGATCTTGGTGTGCTATGGCCAATTTCATTGCCGCCTCTAAATAAACGGGATCGTTCATCGTAACCAAAGCTTGAAGGGGCGTATTGGTAGGAGATCGTCTTACTAGACAAACTTCTCTACTTCCCGCGTCAAATGTAATCATAGAGGGATAAGGACTGGTTCGTTTTAAGTAAGTATAAATACCCCTTCTGTAGCGATCCTCCCCTTCACTGGTCTTCCACTTGTTACCTAAATATACATGTTCCCATATACCCTCAGGCTGGGGTGGCATCACAGGAGGTCCAAACATTTTATCACTCAATAAACCTGAAATTGATAATGCTTGATCTCTTATTTCCTCTGCCGTTAATCTTAATCTGGGTCCTCTGGCATAAAAGAGGTTATTAGGATCAAAGGCTAATTTGGTCTTACTAACCACTGAACTTTGACGATAAGTTGCTGACATTAGTATGTTTTTAATCAATTTTTTAATATTCCAGTTCATTGAATGCATAAACTCGTATGCTAGCCAGTCTAATAGTGCAGGGTGGGATGGAGTGTCTGCCATAGTTCCCATATCTTCAATAGTTGATACTAATCCTTTTCCAAAAATCTGATACCAAACACGATTAACAAGCGTTCTAGCGGTAAGGGGATTTTTCTTATCTACAAGCCATTTTGCAAATCCCAACCGATTTTTTTCCAAATTTTTATCCCACGGGTTTAAGATTTGCGGGACACCTGCTTGTACTTCCTCTAATTTTTTTAGCCAATTTCCCCTATCAAATACATGAGTTTTTCTTTTCATGTGATTCGGATTTTCAACCATAATGGGAGTTTTGTTAATTGCCTTTTTTGATATTAGGTTGAAAAGATTCTTAGATACAATTTCATTTTTTTTCGTTCCTTTCGCCGGCAAATTGGGTAAAGTAGTAACCCAAGATATGTTTGAAACATTTAAACTTGCAGCCAATTCGTAATTATTTGTATTTGTTTTAGGATTAGCTAAATTTGGATTAATGGCTTCAACAAAAAGGTCGAAAGGCTCTTTAATTATGGGGATTTTAACTTTAATTATTTTGGTTCGGGGATCAAAATAGTCAAGTACTTGGCCTATTTCATTATTAGATTCATTTTTAAAATCAGGTTTAAAAGCCACCTGAGCTAATAAATCACCCTTTTTGTTGTTAATTCTGAATAATAGTATGGTACCGGGTTTTGAATCATGCATAATATATAGGTTTTCATAACCTTGTGTGTCAAAATTTTCCAAAACTGCCTCACCACCATTTCTTAGGGAAAAATCCAATGCATTCATTGATCCCAAATCTTTTTCAATATTTACAATAGAAAAATCATGGGCAGGATATTTCGGTTCCTGAAACTGAATAAAGTTTTTAAATATTTTAAAAAGCTTTTCATCCCCGTTTGACTTGATCCAATTTAAAATATTTCCTAGCTCTCTTTGATCGTCTTTAGTGTAAACCTTCAAATTAGGTGATTCATCAAACAAATCTTCATCCATTGTATTATTAAAAAAAGACATTAATTTATAATACTCGTCGTGTTTAATTGGATCATAAGGATGACTGTGACAT
>CAJVZM010000079.1 GCA_913020475.1 uncultured Flavobacteriaceae bacterium | reverse complement strand
TTGTTTAAAGCACTTTTGACAGTCGATGATAGTGTACTCCCCTTTATTTTTAAAAAATTACAAGTCAATTATTCATTGCTAGAAAACCTAACAAATAGTGCTTTGAATAAGCTTCCAAAAGTTACAGGAGGTGACATATTATTTTCAAATGATGCCTCCAAAACATTGATCAATGCTGTCAAAATTTCAAAATCCTCCAAAGATGAATTTGTTGCAACTCAACATCTACTAATGTCAATTTTCGTTAGCAAAGGGACAATTGGTAAAATTCTCAAGGACCAGGGTATAACTCAAAAAAAAATAGAGGATTCCGTAGCCGAGTTACAAAAGGGAGAAAAAATAATTTCTGCATCTGCCGAGGATCAATACAATGCCTTGGGCAAATATGCAAAAAATCTTAATCAGTTGGCACAAGATGGTAAATTAGACCCTGTCATTGGCAGGGATGAGGAAATACGTCGTTTGTTGCAGATCATTTCACGAAGAACCAAAAACAACCCGATACTTGTGGGAGAAGCTGGAACTGGAAAAACCGCCATCGCAGAGGGACTGGCTCACCGCATTATCGATGGTGATGTTCCTGATAACCTTAGGGAAAAACAAATTTTCGCTCTTGACATGGGCGCATTAATTGCCGGTGCCAAATACAAGGGAGAATTTGAAGAGCGCCTTAAAACTGTTGTCAAAGAGGTGGTAAATAGTGACGGTAGTATGTTACTATTTATAGATGAAATACATACGCTAGTTGGGGCCGGAGGGGGTGAGGGAGCAATGGACGCTGCTAATATTCTCAAACCCGCGCTGGCCAGAGGTGAACTTCGTGCCATTGGTGCGACCACATTGGATGAATTCCAAAAATATTTTGAAAAAGACAAAGCTCTCGAAAGACGTTTTCAGAAAGTTATGGTTGATGAGCCCGATACCGAGAGTGCCATCTCCATTTTACGCGGTATCAAAGAAAAATACGAAGCTCACCACAAGGTTCGGATCAAAGACGATGCAATCATTGGTGCTGTAATGCTTTCCGAACGCTATATCCCCAACCGTTTCCTTCCCGACAAAGCCATTGATCTTATGGATGAGGCAGCTTCAAAATTAAGAATGGAAATGAACTCTAAGCCCGAGGAATTAGATACCCTGGACCGCAAAATCCGACAGATTGAAATAGAAATTGTTGCCATAAAAAGGGAAAAGGATAATGAAAAGATTGGTAAACTAAACGAAGAACTTTCTAACCTTAAAGAAGAGCGTAATACCCTATTTGCGCAATGGAGTCAGGAAAAAGACCGAGTAGATAAAATCCAACAGGCCAAGCAGGAAATTGAAGACTTTAAGCTCCAAGCCGACCGAGCTGAAAGAGATGGCGACTATGCCACTGTTGCCGAGTTGCGTTATGGAAAGATCAAAGCTTCAAGTGAAACCCTCGATAAACTGCATCAAGAATTATTGCAATACAAACAAAAAGAGACCCTAATAAAAGAAGAAGTCAATTATGAAGACATCGCAGAGACAGTTGCAAAGTGGACGGGTATTCCCACCAGTAAAATGCTTCAGACCGACAAAGAAAGATTGCTGAATCTCGAAAAAGAAATCCACAAACGTATGGTTGGCCAAGAAACCGCAGTTGAGGCCGTTTCCGATGCCATCCGACGCAGCCGTGCAGGTATTCAAGACCAAAACCGACCCATCGGCAGTTTTCTTTTTCTGGGAACCTCAGGAGTAGGTAAAACAGAATTGGCCAAAACCCTAGCCGAAACACTTTTCGACGATGAAACCAATATCACGCGTTTCGACATGAGTGAATACCAAGAACAACACGCGGTAAGTAGATTAGTGGGGGCTCCTCCAGGCTATGTGGGCTATGATGAGGGAGGTCAACTGACAGAGGCAGTAAGGAGAAAGCCCTATTCCGTAATTCTTTTGGATGAAATTGAAAAAGCTCATCCAGACACTTTTAATGTATTATTGCAAGTACTCGATGAAGGTCGACTCACTGACAACAAAGGGCGAACTGCAGATTTTAAAAATACTATTGTCATAATGACCTCCAATTTAGGAAGTCATGAGATTAAGGCTGTATTCGAAGCTCACAAAAATTTTGATGAGGCACAGAAAAAAGCCAATGAAATGGTTTTACAACTACTCAAAAATACCATACGTCCCGAGTTTCTTAACCGGATTGACGACATTATTATGTTTTCTCCGTTTACTACTAAAGAAATCCAATCTATTGTTCGCTTGCAATTTAAAGTTTTGACAAAAAGACTTAAACACCAAGCACTTGATATCACGGCCTCAGACGAAGCCATTAGTGCACTAGCACAATGGGGTTTTGATCCCGAGTACGGTGGAAGGCCAGTAAAACGAATCATACAGAAAAAGGTACTCAACCCTCTTAGCAAAGCTCTATTGGCGGGTGATATTGACAATAAAAAATCCGTTTTAGTCGATCATTTTGATGGTCAAATAGTACTTCGGAATAGCGAAAAGGCTTAAGAATAAGTTCTTAACTTTGTTATGTGCAAAAACGTATCAACATACAAAATAAAAAGGCCCGGTTTGAATACGAAATTCTCGATCAATTTACCTCAGGTATTGTATTGACTGGAACTGAGATCAAGTCCATCCGAAATAGCAAAGCATCCATTGCCGAAAGTTTTTGTGAGTTCAACGAGAGGGGCGAACTCTTTGCGGTTAATATGTACATAGAAGAATATGCTTTTGGCACCCGATTTAACCACCGTCCCAGAGGAAGCAGAAAACTTTTACTCCAAAAAAGAGAGCTGAACAAACTGCTCAGACAGGTCAAGAATTCGGGACTAACTATAGTTCCTTTGAAACTTTTTATAAATGACAAAGGCTTTGCTAAGATGTTGATTGCCTTGGCTCGTGGTAAAAAATTATACGACAAAAGAGATACACTTAAAGACCGAGACAATCAAAGGAACTTAGATCGAATCAAAAAGAATTTTAATAAATAAAAAAATTTTTCCAACTTTGAAAAACGTTACCCAATCTAGAAATAATTAAAACATATCACAATGCTAGTTTTTTTTCAATTGGATTTCACATCAGTTATTACATGAAATTTCGTTTTACATGTGTATCAATCAAAAGAAAATGAAAGTTTTATTCCTTCAGAAAATTAAAAAAAACAATTTTTTATAAATAGAAGCACAATCAAAATATTATGAGTTAACAATATTTCTTTTCTGCACCTCACTTACCGCTTTGATTAATGGGAAGATCAAATTATTAAAAGTAGATTATTTATGGCCTATTAGACAGTAATTAATCAATTAGGGCTAAGAATTATTCTTGTAATTTAATTTTTATTATTTAGTAAAGGTACGAACCTAAAATTTCCATAGGTTTTTCGATCAAAGGACTTTTCCCCTGTTCGGACATAACGGGTCATGATTTGTTTTTTTTCTCCAACAGGAATCACCAATCTTCCTCCAATAGCCAATTGTTTTAAAAGTGGTTTGGGCACCTCAGCAGCTCCAGCAGTAACAATAATGGCATCGAAAGGCGCATGATCTGGTAAACCTCGGTAACCATCCCCAAAAATCATTTTTTTGGGTCGCAGCCTAATTTTTTTGAACAACAATTTTGTTTTTTTGAACAATTCTTGCTGACGTTCGACAGTAAACACTTTAAGACCTTCAAAGGCCATTAAAATTGCTGTCTGATAGCCCGAACCTGTCCCGATCTCCAAGACCTTATCCCCTATTTTCAATTCCAGTAATTGGGTCTGAAAGGCAACAGTATAAGGTTGAGAGATGGTCTGGTTGGCATCAATGGGATAGGCCTTGTCAACATAGGAATATGCTTCTAAACCGACATCCATAAACCAATGACGGGGAACACTCCCCACAGCAGTAATTACCCCTTTGTCTTGGATTCCTTTTTCTTCCAACAGTTTTACCAACTGTCGTCTTTGCCCTTGATGCTTGGTCGAATCGTTCATTGTTACAAATGTAATATTTCCACAAAAAAATCAGAAAAAGATGGTATTTTTGATGAAATCAAAGTTTTATGATAAGGGCTGGCGTATTGGGTGCGGGACATCTGGGGAAAATTCACTTACGTTTACTAGAGGAATCCAAACGATATGAGTTGGTTGGTTTTTTCGATCCGGATGATAAAACTGCCAAGGCCTTGGAACAAGAAAAGGGCTATACCGCCTTTAAAAGCGAAGCCAATTTGATCCAAGCTTGTGATATGGTCGACATTGTAACTCCCACCCCGTTGCATCACCAAAATGCACTTAATGCCATCCATAAAGGAAAACACGTCTTTATCGAAAAACCAATCGCCAACAGTGTAGCTGAAGCCCGTGAAATATACGAATTGGCCAACCAAAATGGTGTGCTCGGTCAGGTGGGTCATGTCGAACGCTTTAATCCCGCTTTTAAGGCCATAAAATCGTCAGTCACCCACCCAAAGTTTATAGAATCACATCGTTTGGCAGAATTTAACCCCAGAGGCACCGATGTGCCCGTGGTCTTAGATTTGATGATACATGATATTGATGTATTGTTGAGTGTAGTTGAGTCCAATGTCAAATATGTTTCGGCCTCTGGAGTTGCTGTCATCAGCACGACACCCGACATTACCAATGCACGTATCGAATTTGAAAACGGTTGTGTAGCCAACTTAACAGCTAGTAGAATATCCCTTAAAAAAATGCGTAAAACACGTTTTTTTCAAAAAAATGCATATATAGCAGTAGATTTTCTAGAGAAAAAAGTAGAGGTTGTTAAAATGAAAGATGCTCCAAGAAAACCGGAGGATTTCGATCTGATACTTGAAAACGCAGATGGAGAAAAAAAACAAATATATTTTGAAAATCCAAATATTAAAGATTCTAACGCAATATTGGAAGAATTAGAAGTTTTTGCAGATGCGATTGATAAGAATGAACCCGTTGTTGTTCCCCTAGAAAACGGTGCCCGTGCTTTGGAACTCGCACATCAAATCATGGATTGCTGCAAGTAATAAATTTTTCTATTAATCATCCAGTTTAATTCCTCATTAGTATTTTAAATGAGTATAGCAAAAAAAATAACCTCGCTACTACAAGAAATTCCTCAGCACGTTGAGTTGGTCGCCGTTTCCAAAACCAAATCCAACGAAGATATAATGGAGGCCTACAATGCTGGTCAAAGAGTTTTTGGGGAGAACAAAATTCAAGACATGACCCGCAAACAGGAAGAACTTCCTAAAGACATCCAATGGCACATGATCGGGCATGTCCAATCCAATAAAGTAAAATATATGGCACCTTATGTGGCTTTAATCCATGGGGTCGACAGTCTTAAATTATTAAAAGAAATTAACAAACAAGCCAAAAGAAACAACCGCATAATCTCCTGTTTACTGCAAATTCATATTGCCAAGGAAGATAGTAAATTCGGTTTCTCAGCCGAAGAATGTCATCAAGCCATTCAAATGGCCACAACTCTTTCCTGTGTTCAAATTAAAGGACTGATGGGAATGGCCTCATTTACAAAGGATCAAAAACAGATTTCAGAGGAGTTCGCTGGACTTAAGACTCTTTACGACCAATTGATTGAGCAAAATACATCCCTAGAAATCCTATCGATGGGCATGAGCGGCGACTTTCCATTGGCCATCGCCCAGGGAAGTAATTTGATCCGTGTGGGGAGTAGGATTTTTGGACCCCGTAGTTATTGATCATGTACGCCATTCTAGATATTGAAACCACCGGAGGAAAGTACAATAAGGAAGGCATAACCGAAATTGCCATATATCAACACAATGGACAAATGGTTACCGATAAATTCATCAGTTTAATCAATCCTGAAAGACCGATACAGCCTTTTGTTGAAAAACTTACAGGCATTAATAGTAAAATGTTGCGAAGTGCCCCACGGTTTTTTGAAGTTGCCAAACGCATCATCGAAATTACAGAAAACTGCCTTATTGTTGCCCACAATACTGATTTTGATTACCGTATCCTTAGAACCGAATTCAAACGTTTGGGCTATAATTTCGAAAGAAACTCCCTTTGTACGGTAAGCCTTTCCCAACAACTTCTGCCAGAAATGGAGTCCTATAAACTGGGTAGACTGGTCCGCAATCTTGGGATTCCTATCAGCGACCGTCACCGTGCCCATGGAGACGCCTTAGCCACTGTCAAACTTTTTGAAATATTGTTAGAAAAAGACAGCAGAAAGGAAATCCTCAAATCTCAAATCAAAGCCCTCCACACCCATCAAGTTAACTCCAAATACCTGACAATCATCGAGGAGTTACCATGCACTACAGGGATTTATTATTTACACAATGCAGTTGGTGATGTCTTCTACATAGGTAAAAGTAAGAA
>CAJVZM010000078.1 GCA_913020475.1 uncultured Flavobacteriaceae bacterium | reverse complement strand
TTTTTCGTTATTTCGATTCAAAATAAAAAATTAATATGAATACATTACAACCCGGAGACGCTATTCCTCCATTTACTACCGTTGACCAAGATGAAAATATTGTTCACTCGACTGACATGGCCGGAAAAAAAAGTATCGTATTTTTTTATCCAAAGGCCAATACGCCCGGCTGTACGGCTGAGGCTTGTAACCTAAGGGATCATTATAATGTCCTACAAGACAAAGGCTTCCAGTTGTTTGGAGTTAGTGCTGACAATCCAAAAAAGCAGAAAAATTTTGCAGACAAGTATGAACTGCCTTTTCCTTTATTGGCAGATGAGGACAAGTCGGTAATCAATGCCTTTGGTGTTTGGGGACCTAAAAAGTTCATGGGAAAGGAATATGACGGGATTCACAGGACTACTTTTTTGATTGACGAAAAAGGGCGTATTGAGAAAGTAATCAGTAAAGTAAAGACCAAAGATCACGCGGCGCAAATACTGGAAGACATCTAGGCATTGACTTTTTTTCCTTTCCAACCAAACATCTTATTTTTTATAATCATCTCGGCGATTCCTTCAGGTAGTTGGTCTTTCCAATTTCTTTTGTCGTCTTTGATATTGGCGAGTATTTCTCTGGAAAATATAGAAAGATATTCACTTTCATAGTCAAAAATATCAACTACTTTTCCGTTATATTTGAAGAATTTGTAAAAATCTTTCATTCGAGGGTGTAGCTTGAGGTTATTAGAGTTAATGATTTCACCAGTTTCTGAGTTTTTCATGGGATAAAGGTAAACCTTGAGGTTGTTGTGGAACATTTTTCCAAAAGCCTCTAAAATTCCACCTTTTACATCTTTGTAGTATTGTTCATCGAAAATTTCAACAAAATTACTGACTCCCATAGTCAATCCTATTTGTTTTTTGGTATATTCGGAAAGGTAGTCAACCATTTTGTAATACTCTTTAAAATCTGAAATCATCACTGTGTGTCCTAGTGAACAGAGGAGTTTGGCACGATCCATAAAGTCAGATTCATCTATCTCACCTTGAGAGGTAAGATTAGAAAGGGTAATTTCGAAAATAACCTCGGTTTTGTTCTCATCTACATTTTGTTCCTTTAAGAATATGTCATAAGACTTTTTGAACATGTCAATATTGACTTTTGTAACAGGTCTAAAACTTCCCCTCAAGACCAAGATGTTTTTTTTGTAAAGTACCCTTGCAGGAAGTATGTTATTACCCTGGGGATTGAACATTACTGCATCGGTCATGTCATTCTTCAGAAGTAACAGACTCAAAAGGCGATTGTCAACTCCTTCAAAAACGGGTCCTGAAAAGTTAATGGTATCAATTTCAATGGCTGATTTGTCGATGTGGTCATAGAGGTGTTTGATGATTTTTTTGGGTTCATCGTGATTGTAAAAAGCACCATAAAGCAAATTAACACCCATGATTCCTACAGCCTCCTGTTGAAGTCTGGCCTCAGTTTGGTGAAATCGAAGGTGAATAAGAATTTCATTAAAAGGCTGCTCTGGAGCTATTTGGTAACGGATACCCATCCAACCGTGCCCTTTGTATTTTTTTGCAAAATCAATAGTTGCGACGGTGTTGGCGAATGCAAAAAACATTTTATCAGGATGATTGCCTCTTGGAATTCTGGTTTCAAGGAGCATGATTTCTCTTTTCAACATCTTATGAAGTCGCGTTTCGGTAACATATCTCTGGTCATCTTCCTCACCGTAGATGGTATCACTAAAATTTTTATCGTAAGCACTGATTGTTTTGGCAATTGTCCCAGAAGCACCTCCGACTCTAAAAAAATGACGAGCTACCTCCTGACCTGCACCAATTTCAGCAAAAGTACCGTAAATACGGTCGTTTAAATTTATTTTTAAAGCTTTTCGTTCGATGGAGGGTCGCTTCTCAAACTCTTTATCTCCAGGAAGGATAATAGGCATATGATAGTATATGACATAAAATTACAAAGTTTGTTTTATATCTCACTAAATATTTACTTTTGAATTTAACATATGATCAAAATAACTTTTCTCGGCACAGGTACTTCTCAAGGGATTCCTGTGATCGCTAGTACACATCCTGTTTGTTTGAGTGACAATCCAAAAGACATGAGATTGAGATCCTCTGTTTTGATACAATGGCTAGACAAAAACTTTGTAATTGATTGCGGACCTGATTTTCGTCAACAGATGTTGAGAGTAGGTTGTAATCATTTGGATGGTGTGTTGTTTACCCATGAACACGCAGATCACACCTCTGGAATTGACGATATAAGACCCTTTTTTTTTAGACAGGGCAATATACCCATTTACGCTACCGATAGGGTGGTGAACGATCTTACACGCCGTTTTTCTTATATTTTTCAATCGGATAACAAATATCCTGGTACACCTGCTGTAGACATTCATAACATTAAAAAAAATACCGTATTTACCTTAGAGGGAAAGAAAGTGATTCCCATTGAGGTGATGCATAATCAACTTCCTGTATTGGGTTTTAGGATAGATAATTTTGCCTATTTGACAGATGTTAAGTCGATCGATAATGATCAATTAAAAAAACTGAAAGATTGTGATGTATTGGTGTTGAATGCACTCAGAATGGAACCACATCCCACCCATTTAAATTTGGAAGAGGCAATAGAGATGGTCAGACTTCTCAAACCCAAACGTGCCTATTTTACTCATATAAGTCATTTACTGGGTTTTCATGATGAATGCTCAAAACAATTGCCCGAAAATGTATATTTGGCCTACGATAAGCTTGAAATTCACTCAAATTGAAATTAATGAAAAAAAATATTATTCTTTATCTGTTTGTGTTTACTGCTTTAATCCTCGTTTTTCAATTGGTTAACTCCAAAAAGGTGTTCGATGATTTACAAGGAAAATGGAGTGAGACCAAAGTTCGCAATGAAAAATTAAAAGATTCCGTTTTCCGACTTCAGGAACGCATAGACGAACAAAATGATTTTGAATTGGAAGGCAATGATTATGCCTTGCGTTATTTTGAAAATTTAGGAATTCAAAACATAGCCAGCCATGTCAAGGATCATCTTTATGATACAAACTTATTACGTGAAAAGAATGACTTAATACCATATGCCGCAATGGATCGTACTTTTTTGATCAACAAAGTAAAGGTTCTCAATCATCAATGGGTCGTTGCAGATTTTTCGGATGGAACCCATTGGGGAGAAATATTTTTAACTTACCAAATTAACAAAAACGGAGCAATCAAATTTGAATTAAAAGAGCATTTTCTTTATCCTAATCCAGATTAGTTTTTGATATCCATTCCAGTAAATCTTTAAAGTTTTCTGGCGATACATTGTGCCCATCGGGGTAGGCATTAAATTCTGTTTTGGAGTTATTTATCCTCAGTTCACCAATACTTGATTCTGCCCATTCATAGGGAACTGTTGGGTCATTGGTTCCATGGGAGGCGTAGGCCAAAATATTTTGATATTCATTCAAGGGTTTTTCCAAAAGTTGGGTGTTAATGTATCCACTCATACAAATGGCTCTTCTGAATTTTTGGGGATGATCCAGTAAAAGTGACCAACTCAATATGGCTCCTTGGCTAAAACCCATTAAACTAATGTCTTTGGGGTTTAAATCATATTCATTAATAAAATATTCCAATTGCTGAGTGATGGCGTCTAAGGATTTTTTGGCCTCCTCAAGATTAGACCATTTGTCTTGTGTTGCATCGAAATGAATTGAATACCAAGCTTTTCCCCCAAATGGTGTATCTAATGGAGCCTCAAGAGAAATTACAGTAACTTGATGCGGTAAATAGTTTGCAAAAGAGAAAAGATCATCGACATTGCTTCCATAGCCATGCAAAAGAATTATACATCGTTTAAGAGCCTTGGCAGTGCTTGCTTTTCTAATTTTATAGGATAACATTGATCTTAGTCGTTGAGTGTGAGCAATCCATTGTTAAAACTTCCCAAGACTTTTCCTTGCAATTCTACGCCAAGGTAAGGACTATTTTTTGAAGTAGATTTTAAATCATCTTCACTAAGGCTGTAAGATATTTCGGGGTTGAAAAGCGTTAAATCTGCAGTTGCTCCAACGGCAATAGTTGGAGTTGCGATGTTAAAGAATTTAACTCCACGGGTAAGAAAACTCAAGACCTTGTCCAGAGGAAAAACCTTATTTAGGACCCCGAAGCAACTTTCCAACCCCAGACTACCAGCTACTGCGTTTTCAAACTCCAATTTTTTGTATTCTATGTTCATAGGCTCGTGCATGCTGCTAATCATATCAATACTTCCCTCCAGTAATCCTGCCCGCAGGGCCTGTTGGTCTGCTTTGGATCGAATGGGTGGGAAAACTTTAAAATTTGGATCAAAACTTTCCAATTCATTATCATCAAAAATCAAATGTGGAAGACCAACGCTGCAACTGACGTTGAGTCCTTGATTTTTTGCTTTTCTTATCAAATCTAGGCCAGCCTCAGTACTGATATTAGGTAAATGAAGTTTACCTCCTGAATATTTTAAAATTTCAAGATCTCTTGCTATCTGAATCGATTCTGCCATAGAGGGAATTCCTCTTAAGCCAATTCGGGTACTGGTGATGCCCTCATGCATAACCCCTTTACCTGCCAGTTCAGTATTTACAGGGTGTGATATAACCGTTCCCTGAAAACTTTGGCAATATTGAAGTGCTATTTTGAGTAAGTTGGCCTTTTGAATCGGGTACTTATGATCACCAAAAGCAATTGCCCCACCGTTGAACATATCGTAAAGGGAAGCCATTTGGTCTCCTTTGGATTCAATTGTTAACGCTCCTATAGGATACAATGTCGTAGTCATCCCTTTGCTCATTTTGATCAAATGCCCAATAATGGATTTGGAATCAGGAATGGGATGGGTATTGGAATTAAGTAATATTTTGGTAAAACCTGATCTCGCGGCGACCTCTAGACCGTTGGAAAGCGTTTCTCTTTCCTCGTAACCGGGTTCTCCAAATGATACTCCGCAGTCAAACCATCCGCAGGAAACATGTAGATTTTCAAATGTATAAACCTCAGTTTCTTTATCGGCTTGTATATTCTCAGTTATTTTGGCGATGATTCCAGCAGAAATAAGGATGTCTTGATTGGAACAATGATGGGGGCTTTGAGCATTTAGAATAGTGGCATTTTTTAGAATAATCTTCATTAAGAAATCGCTGTAATACAAAAATATAAAATCAAGCTTAAAAAAAAGCCTGATACGGTAATTATAATATTCTAGAATTTTTCAAAGGCTCCCAACCCGAAGAGGGCAAAGTCATATTTTACAGGGTCTTTTGGATCAAACTTTCTAAGTTTAGAATCCAACTCTAGAAGGGTTTTAGCATCATTTTGCTTCCTTTCAATTAGCCCTAGCTTTCTCGCTATATTTCCAGTGTGAACGTCCAAAGGAATGGATAATTCTGAGCTTGAGATGTTTTTCCATATTCCAAAATCAACTCCGTTTTCAGCTGATCTAACCATCCATCTCAAAAACATATTGATTCTCTTGGCAGCAGATCCCTTTAGAGGATCAGATAAGTGTTTTTGGGTTCTGGGTAGATGATCGAGTTCAAAAAAGGTTTTTTTGAATTGATGAATCCGTTCTTGAAGGTGGAGCTTATCTGAAGTAAAAAGATTTTCAAGTCCATCGTGGTATTTGTAGATATTTTTTAATGCTTTGACAAAATACTTTAAATCCTTTTCGTTGAATGTTCGATGTACAAAGCCTTTAAAGTTGTTAAGGTCTTTTTCCTGGTGATGGATGACGAAATCATAGGGTGATTTGTCCATAATTTCAATCATTTTTTGGGCGCTCTTTAGAATACTTACGCGGTTTCCCCAGGCTATGGTAGCACTGAGAAAAGCAGCAATTTCTATATCTTTTTTTTCTGAAAATTGGTGTGGAATTTGAATAGGGTCGTGAGTGATAAAATCAATGGATTCGTATTGTTGGGCTTTAAAATCCAGAAAAGAATGCAGTTCTTTTTGGTTCATGAAATGATCTTACCGTCTTTTAGTATAATCTTGCGATCGGCCATTTCTGCCAAGGTATCATTGTGGGTAACAATCACAAAAGTACAACCCCTTTGATCTCTGAATTTGAAAAAAATTTCATGCAATGAAGCAGCATTCTTAGAGTCAAGGTTACCACTAGGTTCGTCTGCAAAAATAAGTTTTGGATCATTTATCAATGCACGGGCTACAGCAACCCTTTGTTGCTCTCCACCAGATAATTCCAGGGGTTTATGATGAATACGATCCGAAAGACCCATTTGGTTAAGTAAGCCTGCAGCTTTTTCTTTTAGAATTTTGGCATTGTTGTTTGCTATCCAACCTGGCATACATACATTTTCAAGGGCTGTAAACTCGGGTAACAATTCATGAAACTGAAAGATAAAACCCAAATGCTCATTTCTAAATGCTGCCATACGAGATGGTTTCATATTTTGCAATTTAACTCCTTCGATTTCAATCTTGGTTTTGATATTCATATCGGCAGTATCCAGCGTTCCTAATATTTGGAGTAGGGTAGTTTTTCCGGCACCGGAAGGTCCTACTATGGCAACAATTTCACCAGATTTTACTTCAAGATCAATTCCCGTAAGTACGGGTAAATCGTTGTAACTCTTATAAACATCATTGCAAATAATGGCTTTTTTCATTCTTTAAAATTAGTTTTTTAAATATAAAACTCATTTAATCAATGCTTGATATTTCTTATTTGATTAATCAACAATTATTTTGTTCAATAAATTTGTATATTTGATAAACAAAAATTTGTAAGTGACTAAAATAGCCTATTTTGCTGGAGGATGTTTTTGGTGTACAGAATC
>CAJVZM010000077.1 GCA_913020475.1 uncultured Flavobacteriaceae bacterium | reverse complement strand
AAATATTTGGTTAAACTATCCAATCAAATTTTGGTTCAAGAAAATGATTTTGTCAAAGCTGGGATGCCACTTTCTGACGGTTCTATTACTCCTACCGATATTCTTAAAATTAAAGGTCCATCAGCAGTGCAACAATATCTGGTGAATGAAGTGCAAGAGGTTTACCGATTACAAGGGGTGAAGATTAATGACAAACATTTTGAAGTAGTTGTTCGTCAGATGATGCGAAAGGTAAAAATTCAAGACCCTGGTGATTCAGTCTTTTTAGAGGGTCAATTGGTTTACAAGACCGATTTCATAATTGAAAATGACGGCTTATTCGGAAAGAAAATCGTTGAGGAGGCTGGAGCATCCGAAAACTTGAAGGCGGGGCAAATGATTACAGCTCGTCAATTACGTGATGAAAATTCATTGTTGATCCGTGAGGATAAAGCAGTTGTAGTAGCACGTGATGCTGCTTCTGCTACTGCAACTCCCGAACTTCAGGGGATCACTCGTGCTTCTCTTCAGACTAAATCATTTATCTCTGCGGCTTCTTTCCAGGAAACTACAAAAGTACTAAATGAAGCGGCAGTTAACGGAAAAATAGATTCTCTGGAAGGACTGAAAGAAAATGTTATTGTCGGACATAAAATCCCTGCCGGTACTGGTTTGAGATCTTATGATAATATCATCGTAGGCTCTAAAGATGAATATACCAGCTTACTCATAGATAAGGAAGAAGAACAAGAAGTTAATTTATAGTTAATGAGCGATCCTAAAGAGTCTAAAGAACAGCAGATCAATATTGAATTGGACGAGTCCACTTCACAGGGGACCTATTCTAATCTGGCCATAATTAATCACTCTCCTTCAGAATTTGTGGTAGATTTTGTAGCCATTATGCCAGGCACACCAAAGGCAAAAGTGAAGTCTAGGATCATTTTGACCCCGGAACATGCTAAAAGGTTTCAGGGCGCATTGGCTGATAACATACGTCGTTATGAAGAAAGTCATGGAGAGATCGACTCCAAAGATCAACCGCCCATTCCATTAAACTTTGGGCCTGCAGGTGAAGCTTAACTTTAATAAAACCATCATTAAATGATGGTTTTTTTTTCAATTTTTTTAGTCTGGAAATTGCCAAGCTTTTAACAATTATCTCATCAACCAATGGTCTTATTTTTTTTAATTCATCTCTGAGGTAAAGTGAAAAATAACCTCAGGATATTTTTGTTGCGTCATTTGAAGTGAAAAAGCCGAATCTGCCAAAAACACCAATTGACCTTGCTTGTCCTTGGCTAAAAACTTTTGTTTGACCTTTAGAAAATCGAGATAGTTTTCATTTTGATCGTCTTTGGAAGTAATCCAACAAGCTTTGTGTACGTTGAGATTTTCAAAAATACATTTCGCAGTATACTCGTGTTCCAATCGGTATTGGATCACCTCAAATTGAAGGGCTCCAACTGTGCCAATGACCTTACGGCCGTTGAGGTTGTGAGTAAATAATTGGGCTACACCCTCGTCCATCAATTGATCGATGCCTTTTTTGAGTTGTTTGGCTTTCATTGGGTCTGCATTATTGATGAATCGAAAATGCTCGGGTGAAAAACTGGGAATCCCCTTGAATTGGATTTGCTCACCAGAGGTAAGTGTGTCTCCAATCTTAAAATTACCAGTATCATGTAGCCCTACAATATCTCCAGGGAAAGATTCGTCTACCACCTCTTTTTTCTCAGCAAAAAAAGCATTGGGACTGGAGAATTTGAGTTTCTTTTTGAGTCTAACATGAAAGTAAGGAGTATTGCGTTTGAAAGTTCCAGATACGATTTTGATAAACGCCAATCGATCGCGGTGCTTGGGATCCATATTGGCATGTATTTTAAAAACAAAACCAGAAAAGTCTACTTCATCGGGGTGGATAACGCGTTTGTCAGTTGACTTGGGTTGGGGATGAGGAGCAATTTCAACAAAACAGTCCAGCAATTCCTGTACTCCAAAGTTGTTCAATGCCGAACCAAAAAACACAGGTTGTAAATTCCCTTCTAGGTATTCTTTTTGATTAAAGGGAGGATAAACCCCTTCAACCAATTCTAAAGATTCTCTAAGCTCCGTTATGGATTGATGTCCAATTGTTTCATGCAATTCCTGTTCCTCTATGTTTTGGTAGGCTTTTGTTTTTGCAATCTTTTGTTTGTCGGTCGAGTCAAATATTTGGATGTTTTGTTTCCAAAGATTGTAGATGCCCTTGAAGTTGTAACCCATACCAATTGGAAAACTTAGTGGGGTTACCCTCAAGCCGAGTTTGGTTTCAACCTCGTCCAGCAGGTCGAAGGCGTCTTTTCCCTCTCGATCTAATTTATTGATGAAAACGATCATGGGGATTTTGCGCATACGGCATACTTCTACCAGTTTTTTAGTTTGTTCTTCTACTCCCTTGGCAACATCGATGAGTACAATTACGCTGTCTACTGCAGTAAGTGTTCTAAAAGTATCCTCAGCAAAATCTTTATGGCCGGGTGTGTCTAGGATGTTTATTTTTTTATTTTGATAGTTAAACGCAAGTACTGAAGTAGCTACCGAAATACCTCTCTGGCGTTCGATTTCCATAAAATCACTAGTTGCTCCTTTTTTGATCTTATTGGACTTAACAGCTCCTGCCTCTTGTATGGCACCGCCATAGAGCAATAATTTTTCTGTAAGCGTAGTTTTCCCCGCATCGGGATGTGAAATAACACCAAATGTACGTCTTCTTTGAATTTCTTGGTAGAATTTCATATATATCAATTTGGGCAAAAATATTTAATTAAATCTCATCTCTAAAATTTGTAGATAGGTTTTGTGTAATATATTAGGTATTTTTGATCCAATGGAGGAAGAAAAAGTTGTTTTGGTTGATCTTCAAGATTATCAGCTTGGTACTATGGGGAAAATGGAAGCTCACGAAAAAGGCGAATTGCATCGAGCATTTTCAATATTCATCCTTAATTCTAACGGAGAATTACTACTACAGCAACGTGCCTTAGAAAAATATCATTCTCCCGGGCTTTGGACTAATGCTTGTTGTAGTCACCAACGAGAGGGAGAATCCAATTTGCAAGCTGGCAAACGACGATTATTGGAGGAAATGGGAATGGCTGTACCCCTTCAAGAATTATTTTTCTTTATTTACAAAGCCTCTTTTGATAATGGACTTACTGAACATGAACTCGATCACGTTATGGTAGGCTACAGTGATGAAGATCCAAAAATTAACACTGATGAAGTAGCGGCTTTTAAATGGGTGCCCATCGATGTATTGAAAAAAGAATTGTTTCACAACCCCGATGATTTTACTGTTTGGTTTACCATAATTTTTGATCGTTTTTGTCAATATATAGAAGAAAAAATAAAGCTATGAGAGTAACAGTATGCAGAAAAGCTCATTTTAATGCTGCCCACAGGCTTTATGTTAAATCTTGGGATGATGCCAAAAATAAAAAAGTTTTTGGTAAGTGTTCAAACCCCTATTTTCACGGTCATAATTATGAGTTAATTGTCAATGTAACCGGATCTATCGACCCTGTAACAGGTTATGTTATGGATATGAAAGCCCTTAAGGACTTGATTAAATCAGAGGTTGAGGACGCCTTTGATCACAAAAATCTCAATGAACAGGTTCCTGAATTTACGGACTTGATCCCTTCGGCAGAAAATATTGCAGTAGTGATTTACAACAAACTTTTCCCCCATCTGGATGAGGACAAAACACTGGAAGTCGTTCTATACGAAACACCTAGGAATTTTGTCAAATACAGTGGTTAATTAAACAAAAAATCGTTATGTCTAGTATAAAAGTATTCAAAAAAGATATTAATAATAGTATAGGACACTTTATTGAGAAAGTTTACGCATGGGAATTAGATCATCCTGATACTGCCCTCAAATCGACTGATAAATTGATTGATAAAGCCATTACTCTGTTTGATGATATGATCGATAAAATCCATCAGATAAGGAGAAAGAGAGGTAAGGAAGATTTTAAATCCCTTAAAGATAAGTTGGACAAGGCTATCGATGCCTTGCAGAAGGAGTTAGACAAACTAGGATAGTTATTCTGCAACTTCCTGTGCTTTTCGACGCTCAACATAATCAAGGAATTCTTTACCGTACTTCGAGGACTTAACTTTATCGGTTAATTTAGAAGCTATGGTATCCAAAAACACAATATTTGCATCATAGACCTCGGTCAACGCAATATAAGGAGCAATGACATTGTCTCCGTGAGTACTGGCAAAGTTGAGTGCATATAAATATCTTCTTTTTAATAAATTGTCCATGGCCGCTTGAATTGAATCCAAAACTTCGTTGTCACCTTCTTTCGCTTCTCGAAAGTAAGCTTGGATGTATTCCAAGTTTTTAGAGTTAAACTGTCGGGCCAGTTTTCGGTATTCTTGTAGTAATTTTTGATTTTCAGAACCTGAAATTTGAGCACTGCTCTCGAAGGTTTTTAGTAAAGTATTGATCGAAATTTCACCTTTTTCAGCAAAGAATAATATTCTGTCATTGAGACTGTCTCCGTCCTCTTTTTTTAAATAGAGGTAATATATTTCAGGACTTTCGATTTTAGTTTTGAATTTGAAGTTTGGACTCCCTTCAACAACTACCGAGTCTATATTTACTATTATGGAGTCTTGCATTTTTTGTAAATAAAGGGTTCCCTTACGTAAGCCCCCAACCGTACCATTTAGAAGCATAATACTTCCAAAGGGTTTGGAGGTGGTTTCACAACCCACGATTGATAACAAACAAAACAATAGTTTGCTAAAGGTTAGTCTTTTACTAAACATCATTGTGAAGTAGTTTTTGCAAATGTAATCCAAATTGACATTCTAGAAAAATGGATTTTTTCTGGGTGTGTTTTTTAAATTTCAATAAGTTAGTTGGGTGACTAGATCAGGTTTTTAAACTAATTTTGGATTATAATGATTCATTCAATTTCATTTTTAGGCTTATTATATTTATTAACGTTTTCTTTTTTAGATTGGGGAAAAACAGGTCATCAAGTCGTGGGGGCTATAGCTAAGCAGCACCTTACATCTAGTGCTCATAAGGCAATTGATGATTTGCTGGATGGCGCTTCTTTGGCCTTTATTTCGACTTATGCTGATGAAATTAAGTTCAATCCTAAATATAGAGCCCTTAGAACATGGCACTATATCAACCTACCCTTAGATCTTTCCTATTCCAGTGCAAAAAAAAATCCCAAAGGGGATTTAGTAATGGCCATTAATAAATGCACTTCTAAACTCAAAGATGTAAATGTGCCAAAAAGTGAGCGGGCCTTTTATCTCAAACTATTGGTACATTTTGTTGGTGATCTTCACCAACCCATGCATGTTGGAAGAAAGGAAGATCGTGGAGGAAACGATGTCCGACTCCAATGGATGAAAAAACCCACCAACCTCCATCGATTATGGGATACTGATTTGATTGACTGTCATGGAATGAGTACTACTCAACTACTAGGGGACCTGGAAGAATTAACCCCTAAATTGATTAAAGAAATTCAAAACCAGTCATTGGAGCAGTGGGTGGATGAGTCTCAGGCTTTGGCTAAAATTATTTATGAAGACAGTCCTAATAACAGTAGACTAGGAATGGATTATTATTCCCATTATTTTCCACTTCTTAAAATGCAGTTGCAAAGAGGGGGATTGCGTTTGGCCGCACTGTTAAACGATGTTTTTAAATGATATTTCGGAAGGTTAGGTTAATTCTGGGCTGAAGTGGTTTTTTGGTTTTGGGAATCTGGTGTAGCCAATGTTCTTGCATTGCGCCTTCCATCAGGAGTAAACTGCCGTGCTGGAGCTCTATTTTGTAACGTTCGGACTTAATTTTACGATGTTTAAAGTGAAAGAACCGGGTGGCTCCAAAACTGAAGGAGGCAATTTGTGGATGCTTTCCTAATTCTTTTTCATTATCAGCATGCCAACCATTACTGTCGGTGCCATCTCGATAAAGGTTCAGAAGAACGCAATTAAAATCGTGTTGGCTAACTTTTTGGATTTGCTCCAAAAGTTCCAAAAGTTCATCTGTCATGGGTTGGGGTCTAAGGGTTAAGCCCGAATAAGTATATGTATTGTGTGAGTTGCTGTGGAGGGAGGTCAACCTTGGTTGAGCATATACTTTTCCAAATACTTTTACATCGTCTTGTTGCCAAGGGATCTGTTCAAAAAAAGTATTGAAATAAACATTCGCAACTTCTTCAGAAAATAAATTTTGATAATAACGCAATCGGGCATCCGGAAGATCAAGTTGCCAGCTAAGGGAGGGAAGGTTGTTGTTCGCCATCTCTCAAAAATAAAAAATCTATTTCTTTAAAAGAAGCCAGGGATTCATCAATTAGTGGCTGAGTTTTATTTGATTAGATCAACAGAACGTTTTATAAAGGCAGTTAGAGCTTCACCCTTTAACAAGTTTTGGGAAAGCCTTGCCAAATCGAGGGCTTGTTGGATAAGTCGTTCGCGTTTTTTTGCGGTTTTGGTCTTGAGAATTTGTCCTACCAATTCGTGATTGGTGTTTACCAGAAGGGTGTACATCTCTGGGAATGAACCCATCATACCTCCACCAGTTTGTTGCATTTCCTTCATCCTTCGCATAAACTCTGGTTGGGTCAAAACAAATGGGAGTCGATTGCTCTCCATAGATTCCAGTTGAATGGTGTATTTTTCTCCTGGGACTACGGCCTCGATCAATGGTTTGAGACTTTCTTTTTCTTCCTCTGACATTTTGGAGACAGATGCTTCTTCTTTTTTAATAAGGTTTTCGACGGCGTCGCCATCCACACGAGCAAAGGCGATATTGTCCTTGTCTCCCTCAAGTTTCTGAATTAGGTGTGCGATGATAGGGGAATCCAAGAGGAGTACTTTGTAGCCTTTGTCTTTGGCTGTTTCGATGTATTGGTGTTGTTCCTCTGCATTAGAAGCATAGAGGAATATTAGTTTACCGTCTTTGTCAGTTTGACTGTCTTTAAGCGCAGCTTCCAATTCAGCAAAAGTCAGGTATTCTCCATCAGTGGTGGGATAGAGCATAAACTTGTCTGCTTTTTCATAAAATTTATCCTCTGTCAGCATTCCATATTCGATGACAACTTTGATATCGTTCCATTTTTTTTCAAAGCCTTTTCGATCTTTTTTAAAAAGAGAATTGAGTTTGTCGGCCACCTTACGGGTGATATAGTTACTAATTTTCTTAACGGCACCGTCTGCTTGCAAATAACTTCGTGAGACGTTCAGAGGGATATCTGGAGAATCGATCACCCCACGAAGTAGGGTTAGAAATTCAGGTACAATTCCTTCTACATTGTCTGTAACAAAAACTTGATTTTGATATAGTTGTATTTTATCTTTTTGTAAGTTGAGGTCGTTTTGAATTTTGGGGAAGTAGAGTATTCCAGTCAGGTTGAATGGATAATCTACGTTGAGATGGATATTAAAAAGAGGTTCCTCAAACTGCATGGGGTACAATTCTCTGTAAAAAGATTTATAGTCCTTGTCTTTCAGGTCCGCGGGAGTTTTCGTCCAAGCCGGATGGGTATTGTTGATGATATTGTCGACCGTTTTGGTTTCGGGTTTGGCGTCCTCTTTGGCGTCATCGGGTAGGGGGAGATTTTCTTCCTTTGTTCCAAACTTTAT
>CAJVZM010000076.1 GCA_913020475.1 uncultured Flavobacteriaceae bacterium | reverse complement strand
GGTATTTCTGTCATCAAATCTTATGGTCTTGAAGTTAATACACACAAAAATTTTGACATTTTGGCACTGGAAGCCAAGGAGAAAAATATGAATTTGGCGAAGGTTCAGGCTTGGTTTTTTCCTTTGATGATTCTTTTAATCGGTATGAGCAATTTGATTGTTATTTTCATTGGTGGGCAACAATATATTAATGGTGAAATAGAAATAGGTGTATTAGCAGAGTTTATTATTTACATCAATATGTTGACTTGGCCTGTGGCTGTAGTGGGCTGGGTAACCTCAGTGGTTCAGCAAGCTGAAGCTTCCCAAAAAAGAATCAATGCGTTTCTAAACGAATCCGTCGAGATCAAAGATGGGCCTGGTGTTCAAGTTCCTATTCTAGGGGAAATCTCCCTAGAGGAAGTCACCTTGATGTATCCCGAAACGAAGATCAAAGCTCTAGATCGGGTCAGTTTGAAAGTTGAAAGTGGAAGATCACTTGGTATAATAGGGAAAGTGGGATCAGGAAAATCCTCAATCCTTCAGCTTATTAATCGTCTTTATGATCCTGTATCAGGGAGGGTTTTAATAAATAATCACGACATCCGTGACTTTAAGCTGGAAAGATTGAGAAGCCATATTGGAAATGTCCCACAAAATCCCTTTTTATTTTCTGAGAGCATTGAGGACAATATTCGATTTGGCAAAAGAGATGCCACCGAAGAGGAGATTTTTGAAGCTTCCAAAAAAGCAGCCATTCATAAAAGTATTAAAAAATTCAGTCAAGGATATAAAACTCTTTTGGGTGAAAGGGGATTGACCCTCTCGGGAGGTCAAATACAAAGAGTGTCGATTGCAAGGGCATTGATCAAAAATCCAAAAATCCTTCTTTTCGACGACTGTTTGTCGGCAGTGGATACTGATACTGAAGAAAAAATATTAAAAAATCTTAAGGAATTTAGTGAAGATAAAACTACTATTATTGTCAGTCACCGAATTTCGTCGGTCAAAGACGCCGATCATATCATTGTTTTAGATCACGGTAAAATTATCGAGCAGGGAACGCACAAAAAACTACTCGATAAGAAAGGTTTTTATTTAGATCTTTTCAACAAACAACTGAACGAAAAGGAATATTAATTTGTTTTGTTTTAAATTTTTTAAGATTTTTGGTATTATTACTAATTTAATTTAAACAAATGTTCAATGTATAATACCAATGAAAAGGACCAGGAAGAGATTTTTTCCAAAGTTCTACGTGCAGGGAGAAGAACTTATTTTTTCGACGTGCGGGAGACTAAGGCCAGCGATTACTACTTGACCATTACGGAAAGTAAAAAATTCACCAATAATGATGATGGTACGTTCTACTATAAAAAACATAAAATCTATCTCTACAAAGAGGATTTTAGGGATTTCAGTTCAATATTAACAGAAATGATTAATTTTATAATTAAGGAAAGAGGAGAAGAAGTCATCAGTGAAAGACATCAAAAAAATTACGACAAAGTAAAAAATCTGGACTCCGCTGGTGTATCCGGAAACAACTTTACGGATATAAATTTTGAGGACATATAGTCCAGTTCAATACTAACTTTTTTAACTACTATTTTTTTTTAGGCTCAAAATTTTAATTAGATTGGAGCCCAAGACATTAATTTTATGGCCAGAACTGAATCCTACATGCTTCCATTAAATACTAAAGCACCACATTTTTCACTTTCCAACGGTATTGACCAAAATCAGCTTAATTTGGAACAAGTCAAAGGATCATCGGGTACTTTGATCATTTTCATGTGCAACCACTGTCCCTATGTATTACATCTGCTTGATAAGATTGTAGAAGTAAGTCGTCAGATCAAAGTATGGGACATCAATACCGTAGCCATTTCTAGTAATGATGTTGATAACTACCCGGATGATTGTCCGGAGCTTATGCAACAACTGGCTTTGGAAAAATCATTTGGCTTTCCCTACCTCTACGACGCTACCCAAGAGGTAGCTTTAGCCTATGAAGCTGCTTGTACTCCAGATTTTTATCTATTTGATCAGAGTTTAAAACTTGTTTACCGCGGCCGTTTTGACGATTCGCGTCCCAAAAATGACAATCCCGTCACAGGAAAAGATTTGATTGACGCTTGCATGAAATTATCAAAAGGGATGGCACAAGTTACACATCAAATTCCTAGCTTAGGATGTAATATAAAATGGAAATTGGGTAACGAACCTAAAGGGTTTTCTATCCAATAATATCGACCAATTCCACCTCAAAAATTAGACTCGCATCTGGAGGAATTAAACCTCCAGCTCCACCAGATCCATAAGCCAATTCACTCGGAATTAGGAATTTTGCCACCGATCCTTTTTTGAGTAGGGCAATACCTTCATCCCACCCTTTAATGACTTGTCCAAGACCCAATGGAAAAACAATGGGTTCATTTCGTTGGTAGGAGGAATCAAAAACGGTACCGTCAAGCAACATTCCTCTATAGTGGACTGAAACGTTTTTTCCTTTTTTGGGATGATCTCCAGTACCTTCTCGGTTAATTTTAAAATAGAGTCCACTATCAGTTCGATCCATCCCTAAAGTCAATTCCTCCAGTTCTTTTGTGGCAGCCTCTTGAACGGCTTTGATGCGGGCTTCCTTTTCATTGATAAAAATATCAAAAGCTGAGGCAGCATCCCAAGCCTGGGCGGCCTTGCCAACCCGTTCGATAGTGATATTCTGAATCGTATCGTCTTGAGCAATCGCGTCAACTACTTCTTGGCCCTCAACCAAATGTCCGAAAACAGTATGCTTTCCGTCCAACCAAGGTGTGGGGCTATGGGTAATGAAGAACTGACTTCCGTTAGTACCAGGACCAGCATTGGCCATCGACAAGGTGCCCGAACGGTCGTGTTTGAGCTTTGGATGAAACTCATCATCAAACTGGTATCCAGGACCGCCTAGACCTGTGCCCTGGGGACAACCCCCTTGAATCATAAAATCTGCAATCACACGGTGAAACTTTAGACCGTCATAATATGGTGTCCCTTTTGGTCTCACTTTATTTTCTATTGACCCCTCTACCAAACCAACAAAATTTCCTACGGTTCCCGGAGTCTTTTCAAAAGTCAATCGAACTTTGACACTTCCTTTTTCTGTTTTGAAATGGGCAAAAATTCCCTCCTGCATAATGCGTGTTTTTTAATTTTTGCGAATATAGCAATAGTTGCCAAAAATGAGGCTATTTGTATTAATTTCCAACATCACTAATAAATTTCAATCGGAAAAGACGTAATTCCTCATCCTCGTAATCTCCATCAAATTCTTCTAATACCAAATGTAAATCGTCAGAATCAGCTTCCATAAAATAATGGGTCAATTCTTCGATTTGGTCCTCATCAAAAAGATCATTAATCCAATAGTCAATATTAAGTTTTGTCCCCGAAAAAACAATAGTTTCCATTTCTGTAATCAACCTATTCATATTCATTCCCTTGGCAGAGGCTATGTCTAAAAGTGATAATTTTCGGTCGATACTTTGTATTAAGTACAATTTTAAAGCGGAATTAGCACCAGTACTTTTTATAATAAGATCATCGGGACGTATAATTTCGTTTTCATCTACGTAATTTTTGATGAGTTCAATAAATTTTGCTCCGTATCTTTTTGCTTTTCCCTCTCCTACTCCATTGATTTGGTTAAGTTCTTGAAAACTTATAGGATATTTAAGTGACATGTCGTCTAGGGAGTATTCTTGAAAAACAGCAAATGTAGGAACGTCTTCTTCTTGGGCCACTTTTTTTCTCAATGAGCGCAACAATTTCATCAAAACTTTGTCAGTACTTACTTGAGGATTTTTGGGGGCTAAATCGGATTGACTGGTTTCATAGTCGTGGTCGGCAGTAATCAAAAAAGAACACGGTTGGTCCAAGAAAGAAATAGCTTTTGGATTGAGTTTAATTACCCCGTAGCTTTCAATTTCCTTGTAGAAGTATCCATTTATCAACGACTGTCGCAGCAGTGCCATCCAGAATTTACCATCTCTTTCTTTACCGATACCAAAAAAAGGCTTTTCATGCGTTCCATGTGAGAGTATTAGAGCGTTTTTGGCACCGATCAAAGTTTTGATAATTTCTTTTGACTTGTATTTTTCTTTGGTATTCAATACCATTTGAATCAATATTTCTAGTTCCTTACCGGCTTCACTTTTAGTTTTAGGATAACGCATATTATCATCCATATCTGCACCATCTCCTTTTTCGGAATCAAATTCTTCTCCAAAATAGTGGAGTATAAATTTCCTTCTCGAAACGGAAGTTTCGCAATAAGCGACCATTTCATTGAGCAAAGCAAAGCCCACCTCTTGCTCAGCCAAGGGTTTTCCCGACATGAACTTTTCCAATTTTTCAATGTCTCTGTAGGAATAAAAAGCCAAGCAGTGACCCTCTCCCCCATCTCTTCCTGCTCTTCCAGTCTCTTGGTAGTAACTTTCTATACTTTTAGGAATATCATGATGAATCACAAACCTGACATCAGGCTTATCAATTCCCATTCCAAAGGCGATGGTGGCAACAATCACATCGCAATCTTCCTTAAGAAACATATCCTGGTTTCGCACACGGATTTTTGAAACCAAGCCCGCGTGATAGGGTAAAGCATTTATACCGTTCACTTGTAACATCTTTGCCAATTCCTCCACACGCTTTCTTGAAAGACAATAAACTATTCCGGATTTACCTGTATTACTTTTTACAAATTTGATAATATCGGCTTCGACCTGTTCCGTTTTTGATCTGACCTCATAATACAAATTGGGTCGGTTAAAGGAGGATTTAAAAACCTTGGCATCAGTAATTTTAAGATTTTTCAAAATGTCTTCTTGAACTTTAGGAGTAGCTGTTGCAGTCAATGCGATAATAGGAATTTTTTTTCCAATTTGATCCACTATGACCCTCAAATTCCTGTATTCAGGTCTGAAATCGTGTCCCCACTCCGATATACAGTGGGCTTCATCCACCGCTAAAAATGAAATTTTTAGGGATTTAAAAAAATCAATAGTATCTTTTTTGGCCAAAGACTCAGGAGCTACAAAAAGTAATTTGGTGATTCCATTAATCAAATCTTGCTTAACTTTAAAAGTCTCTGTTTTGTTTTGGGAAGAATTTAAAACATGAGCAATACCGTCCTCAGCAGAAATACCTCTGATTGTATCTACTTGATTTTTCATCAGTGCGATAAGAGGGGAGACAACAAGCGCTGTACCCTCGCATAGCAGAGCGGGTAATTGATAACACATGGATTTTCCACCCCCGGTTGGCATGATGACAAAAGTGTCATTGTCAGAAAGTAAATTTTTAATCACAGGTTCTTGCAAACCTTTGAAACTATAAAAACCGAAGAACTGTTTTAGAGATTTTTTTAAATCTTCTTGTATCTTCAATTGGCTCGTTTAATTTAAAAATTATCTAAATTTGTATCTACAATATAGTTCTTTTAACAAAAAAAAACTAATCAAAAAACACAAATTGAGAGATACTCCTAGCGTTATTGAAATTGCTCGTAACATCGTACGTCTTGAAACCCTATCTCTTAAATCACTGGAGGAATCTATTGGTTCTGATTTTGAAGAGATTGTTCAATTTATTCACCAATCCCAGGGAAAAGTTGTCGTGACGGGTGTTGGTAAAAGCGGAATTATTGCCATGAAGATCGCAGCAAGTTTAAGTTCAACTGGAACTCCCGCATATTATCTTCACGCTGCAGACGCCACCCATGGTGATTTGGGAATGGTTGAAAAGAAAGATGTTGTTATTGGGATTTCAAAAAGTGGGAATTCACAAGAGATCAAAAATCTCATCCCTTTTCTAAAAAATAATGGTAATACATTAATAGGAATGACCGCCAATCGCGAATCCTATCTCGGAAAACAATCAGATCACGTGCTCTATACTCCTGTTGAAAAGGAGGCTTGCCCTCACAATTTAGCACCCACCAACAGTACCACAGTGCAGTTGGTTATGGGCGATGCACTGGCAATGAGTTTGATGGACCTCAATGGTTTTCAATCCCAAGATTTTGCCCGAATTCACCCTTCTGGTAGTTTGGGCAAAAAATTACACCTGAAAGTCGTTGATTTAATGGATGATTCCAAAATTCCTAGGGTCTCAATTGGTGATACCTTTAAGGAGGTAATCTATGAAATTTCTGAGAAGAGACTGGGAGCCACGGTGGTAGAGGATAATGGAAAGCTTTCTGGATTGGTTACCGATGGAGACATTCGTAGGATTTTGGAGAAAAAAGAAAATATTGGTGGACTACTTGCCTCCGACATAATGACTGAAAATCCAATTAGCGTAGCTGAAAATATGCTGGCTTTGGACGGATTGAAATTAATGCAAGCCAAAAAAATAAATCACCTAGTTATCTTGGGAGAAGACAAAAACTATAAGGGTATGGTTCATCTATTAGATTTTATAAAAGAGGATTTAAATGGATAAAAATCCCAACGAAATGTCTTTTTTGGACCACTTAGAGGAACTCAGATGGCATCTTATCCGATCTTGTTTAGCCATTGTGATATTGGCCTCAGTTGCATTTATAACTAAGGATTTTATCTTTGACACAATTATTTTTGGTCCTAAAAAAATTGACTTTCCCACCTACACATGGTTTTGTCATCTTTCAGAAACCTTTGGTCAAGGAGACAGTTTTTGTATCAGTGAGATGCCTTTTAGAATTCAAAGTCGAACTGTCGCAGGTCAGTTTTCTGCCCACTTGTGGACTTCAATTCTAGCGGGTTTTATTGTTGCATTTCCTTATGTAATTTTTGAGTTTTGGAAGTTTGTAAGTCCAGGACTGCATGAAAATGAAAGAAAGAATGCAAGAGGATTTATTTTTATTTCTTCAATACTATTTTTTGTTGGTGTACTTTTTGGATATTATGTAGTCACTCCACTTTCAATCAATTTTTTAGGCAATTACACCGTAAGCGGTGAAGTATTCAACGATTTTGATCTCAGCAGTTATATTGGTCTATTACGCGCCTCTGTTTTGGCCAGTGGACTCATTTTTGAATTGCCCATCATCATTTACTTCCTCACCAAAGTAGGAATCGTTACTCCAACTTTTTTAAGAAGAAATCGAAAATTTGCATTAGTAATTGTTTTGAGTTTATCGGCTATCATTACCCCACCCGATATCGTTAGTCAGATAATCGTAAGTATCCCCCTACTTATATTGTATGAAGTAAGTATCTTTATATCGAAATTTACTCACCGACGTATGGAAAAAGAAATTCGAAAATCCTACTCAACCCAATGATATTAAGTGCCGAGAATATAGAAAAGTCATATAAGGGAAGGAAAGTTGTCAAGGGAATATCCATTTCTGTTACACAAGGAGAAATTGTAGGTTTACTGGGACCCAATGGAGCCGGAAAAACAACTTCTTTTTACATGATCGTGGGCTTAATTAAACCCCAAGCCGGGAGGATTTTTTTAGACGATGTCGACATCACCTCCTTTCCCATGTACAAGAGGGCACAAAACGGAATCGGTTACTTAGCTCAGGAAGCTTCTATTTTTAGAAAACTAAGTGTAGAGGATAATATTTTGAGTGTTTTACAACTCAGTGAACTCTCCAAAGCCCAACAAAAAGAAAAAATGGAAGGCTTACTAGAGGAATTTGGTTTGACGCACATCCGAGAAAGTAGGGGTGACCTCCTTTCAGGTGGAGAAAGAAGAAGAACAGAAATTGCAAGAGCACTGGCCACAGATCCTAAATTTGTACTCTTAGATGAACCCTTTGCAGGAGTAGACCCAGTAGCAGTGGAAGACATTCAAAAAATTGTTGCCCATCTTAAGAAAAAAAATATTGGCATTCTCATTACCGATCACAATGTTCAAGAAACCTTAGCCATTACCGATAAGACCTTTTTGATGTTTGAAGGAAGCATCCTAAAAGCCGGATCTCCTGAAGAGCTCGCTCAGGATGAGATGGTTCGAAAGGTTTACTTAGGAAAGAATTTTGAATTAAGGAAAAAAAAATTATTTATTT
>CAJVZM010000075.1 GCA_913020475.1 uncultured Flavobacteriaceae bacterium | reverse complement strand
CGGTGAAGTCTATTGGAAATTATGTTTTTTAAACTTTGGTACATTTGGATTTCCCTGAGTGTTTCTTGGTTATCATCCTGATCCTTGGTTTCTAGTTGAAGTTCAGTGATTTTTTGGTCTATTAAGTGTCGTCTCATAGATAGTATTGTTTCACTAACCAGCCGGACTACCTCACTACCTTTAACTTTTACAAAAACGTTTCTCTTTTCCCAGTCATGCAATTGATGTTGCTCCTCTTTCATCACTAGATCAGTAATAATTTCGTTTTGATTCAAATCGTCTGTCTGCATGATCTTTTCTAGATTTAAATCGCCCTGCTCACTTTGGTAAAACTCGATGAGTTTGTAAAAAATCTTTTTAAAGGCCTCATGACTCAATTCAATTTCATCTTGTTGTAGATCCAAAAAAATCTTCTCATACACTTTGGCAGACATTTGATGGGTTTCCTCAATCAATTCACCTTCTTTATTGGTAGTAGAAATAGGCTCTTTGAAATCTAGCTTTTGGTTTCCATATGTCAATAGAATAGATATAATCTGTCTTTCTAACTCAAAAACACGGTCAACTTTGGCACTGGCCTGTGTCGTCTTTTTGACCAAAGCAAACGATTCGTTAGGAACGAATCTTTTGGCACCTTTCAGTTTGTTTTTTTGATTGATTTGGGCTAATGCACTGAAGAGTGCGTCTTCCGAAATCTGCATGATTTCGGCGGAATTTTGAATATATATCTCTTGCTTGATCGGATCAGGAATCTTGTGAATACTTTCGACAATCTCCCTAATGGTCTCGGCTTTTCGAATGGGATCGTTTTTTCCCTCGTCGGAAAGGAGAGAGGCTTTGAATTGGATAAAATCCTTCGACCCTTCCCCCAAAAAGTTATTGATTTCCTCCGTTGATCGCGATTGGGAAAAACTATCGGGATCGTCTCCCTCAGGAAAAGTACACACCTTGACATTCATGCCTTGTTCCAAAATCAAATCTATTCCCCTAAGAGATGCACTAAGACCAGCAGCATCTCCATCAAATAAAATAACTATGTTAGAGGTCAAACGATTGATCATCCTAATTTGATCCACGGTCAGTGCAGTTCCAGAGGAAGAAACCACGTTGGTAATTCCAGACTGGTGCATTTGAATGACATCGGTATAGCCCTCCACCAAATAACAGACATCGTTTTTGGCAATGCTCTGTTTAGATTCATAAATCCCATAAAGAGCCTTACTTTTATTATAAATTTCACTTTCAGGTGAATTGAGGTATTTCGCTGTTTCGGTATTTTGGGATAAAATTCTTCCCCCAAAACCTTGAACCCTTCCTGACATACTTCGAATCGGAAAAATAACCCTCCCCCTAAAACGATCTACCTGACGATCCTCATTGACAATGACCAGGCCTGTTTTTTTTAAAAAATCTAATTTATAGCCCTTCTTTTGCGCCTGCTTACTAAACGAATCACGGGATTTGGGAGAATAACCCAAAGCAAATTTTTTAATGGTTTCGTCCTTAAAGCCTCTTTCTTTGAAATAAGTCAACCCTATGGATTTTCCTAGCTCGGTCTCCCAAAGATTTTTTTCAAAAAAAACCGAAGCATATTGAGCGACCAGGAACATACTCTCTTTGGTATCTTTGATTTTCTTTTCCTCAAGAGTCTCCTCTGTTTCCTCTATTTCTATATTGTATTTTTTGGCCAAATAGCGAACAGCCTCAGGATAGGTAAAATGTTCGTGCTCCATCAAAAAAGCAATGACATTACCCCCTTTTCCACTACTAAAATCTTTCCAGATTTGCTTGGCAGGGGAAACCATAAAACTTGGGGTTCGCTCTTGGGTAAAAGGACTCAAGCCCTTAAAATTGGCACCCGACTTTTTCAAAGTAACGTATTCACCAATTACCTCCTCCAATCGAGCAGTTTCATATACTTGGTCAATGGTACTTCTTGAAATCAAATCAAAGGAAATATTTCTATAAAAATAAAATTATATAACCATTGAGCAAAACCCCAGAATCAAATTAAAGTTTTGGGGGCTAAATACTGCGCTCAATAACATAGTTGACCATCAACTCTAAGGAATCTCGGTAGGTGTTTTTTGGAAATGTTTTAAGTAGTTCAATGGCACGTACACGAAAAGACTCCATTTTTTCTTTTGCAAATTCAATCCCACCAGCCTCCTTTATCTTTTTTATCGCCTCACGAACTCTTTTTTTCTCCTTATTGTGGTTTTTTACAGTTTTAATCAACCAATTTTTGTCAGATCTTCCCATTGTATTGAGAGCGTGAATCATGGGTAGGGTCATTTTTTGCTCTTTAATGTCTATCCCAGTTGGTTTTCCTATTTTTTGCTCAGAATAATCAAACAAATCGTCTTTTATCTGAAAAGCCATCCCCAAAAGTTCACCAAACTCGTGCATTTTGGCAATCTGCTCATCCTCAGCATCGACAGATTTTGCTCCCATCGCACAACAGGCAGCTAGTAAAGTTGCTGTTTTTTGACGTATAATCTCATAATAAACTTCTTCAGTTATATCGAGATTTCTAGCCTTTTCTATTTGTAAAAGTTCACCTTGACTCATCTCTCGTACGGCTACAGAAATGATTTTGAGTAAATCAAAATCTTCATTTTCTATCGATAGTAGTAAACCTTTGGAGAGCAAATAATCGCCAACTAAGACAGCAATTTTATTTTTCCATAAAGCATTGATAGAAAAAAATCCTCGGCGTTGATTACTGTCGTCCACCACATCATCGTGTACCAATGTAGCAGTATGGATCAATTCGATGACCGCCGCCCCTCGGAAAGATCGTTCGTTTATTTTGCCCTTACCCAACATTTTGGCCACAAGAAAAACAAACATGGGTCGCATTTGCTTTCCTTTCCTGTTGACTATAAAGTGAGTGATTCTATTCAGTAAAGCGACCTTGGAGGACATGGAGGTCTTGAACTTTTTTTCAAAAAGTTCCATTTCTTCATATATAGGTTCCTTAATTCGCTCTACAACTTTCATTGGTTATTAAATATACCACTATTCATTCAGGAAACACAATCTATTCTCTTTCGGCTTTGTTTGCCAACTGACCACAGGCTGCATCGATATCTTTCCCTCTTGATCTCCTAACAGTTACAATAATTCTTTCGGATTCCAATGCTGACTCATAGGCCCCAATTCTGTCTTTGTTAGCCTGAAGAAATTGGTCATCTCCAATAGGGTTGTACTCTATCAGATTTACTTTACAAGTAGAAATTTTACAAAAATCAACCAAAGCATTGATGTCTTCATCACCGTCGTTAATACCTTTCCAAACCACATATTCATAGGTCACCGCTTTCGCTGTTTTTTTATACCAATATTTGATGGACTCGGCCAGATCATTGAGTGGGAATTTTTCTGCAAAAGGCATCAATTGTTCCCTCAGCTCCTGACGTGCACTGTGCAGGGAAACAGCCAAACCAAAGCGGACTTGATCATCAGCCATTTTCATGATCATTTTTGGAATTCCCGAGGTAGAAACAGTAATTCTAGTTGGCGACATACCAAGGCCATCCGATTGAGTGATTTTATCAATGGCGTTGATCAGGTTTTTGTAATTCATCAAAGGCTCTCCCATTCCCATAAACACGATGTTGGAGAGCGGTCGATCAAAATATAAGATGCTTTGCTGATGCATGGCGACGACCTGATCATAGATTTCGTCAGCATTGAGATTTCGCATTCTTTTGATTTTAGCGGTAGCACAAAATTTACAATCCAAACTACAACCTACCTGAGAAGAAACACAAGCAGTGGTTCGGGTTTCTGTCGGAATAAGAACAGATTCTACCACCAAATTATCGTGCAGTTTTACTGCATTTTTGATGGTTCCATCATTACTTTTTTGTAGCTGATCTATGTCAATATGATTGATAACAAAATGAGTTTCCAGCAAGCTTCGGGTGGATTTTGAAAGATTGGTCATACCCTCAAAATTATGAATCCCTTTTTGCCACAACCACTGATAAACCTGGTTACCACGAAAAGCTTGATCATGATTTTGAGTAAAAAAAAGTCTAAGATCTTCAAGAGATAGTGACCGAATGTCCTTTTTTGTTTCGGGTTTCATCAACGCTCTCCTTCGAAAATCCTCTTCATCGGATTTCGATTACTATTATATGATAAGCATGGCATCACCGTAAGAATAAAAGTTATATTTTTTCTTGATGGCTTGATTATAGGCTTCTTTTACAAAATCAACATCGGCAAAGGCAGAGACCATCATCAACAACGTTGACTTTGGCGTATGAAAATTGGTAATCATGCAATTGGCAATTGAGAAATCGTAGGGAGGAAAAATGAATTTATGAGTCCATCCCTGATAGGGATTGAGGGTTCCCATCGAAGATACAGAAGATTCCAAACCTCTCATTACAGTTGTTCCCACGGCACATATTTTACGATTGGTATTCAATGAACTATTGACCATGTTTGCAGCTTCATGTGTTATAATCAATTCCTCAGAGTCCATTTTGTGTTTAGAGAGGTCTTCTACCTCAACAGGACTAAAAGTTCCCAACCCAACGTGTAAAGTCAATTCTGCCAAATCGATCCCTTTTATTTGAAGCTTTTTGATAAGATGTTTTGAAAAATGTAAGCCAGCGGTAGGTGCCGCTACTGCACCTTCATGTTTGGCGTATATGGTTTGATAACGTTCCTCATCTTCCTCCTCAATGGGTCGATTGATATATTTGGGTAATGGAGTTTGACCCAATTCTTTTAGTTTGGATCGAAACTCACTGTAAGAACCATCAAAAAGAAAACGAAGCGTTCTCCCCCTGGAGGTAGTATTGTCAATCACCTCAGCAACCAAACTGTCATCGTTACCAAAATAAAGTTTATTGCCAATTCTGATTTTCCTAGCAGGATCAACCAAGACATCCCACAATCTTTGTTCCTCATTAAGTTCTCTCAACAAAAAGACTTCAATTCTGGCTCCTGTTTTCTCTTTGTTTCCAAAAAGTCTGGCTGGAAAAACTTTAGTATTGTTTAATACCATCACATCGCCCTCATCGAAAAAATCAATTACGTCTTTAAAAGTATGATGGCTGATGGACTCTTCTGAACGATTGAGAACCATCAAGCGGGATTCGTCTCTTCCTGCAGAAGGCCTTTGTGCCAATAAATCACTGGGAAGGTCAAAACTAAAATCTGATAATTTCATAATTGTTGTTTTATAGCCTGCAAATATAGTCTCTCAAGGGGGGGGATGTCAAGTAAAAGACAATAAAAAACTAAATGATTTTTTGATCAAAGTTTATTTTCCTCAGATCATCCCAAAAATCGGGGTATGACTTAGAGACTACCTCCGTATTATTAATGTTTATAGGAACTTTTAATCCCAAAGGGGCAAAGGCCATCGCCATTCTATGGTCGTTATAAGTATCTATTGAAATGTTGTGATTGATCTTTCCTGTATTAATAAGCTCCAAACTAGTGTCAGTAATTTCAACCTTAGCACCCAGCTTTTCGGTTTCAATTTTCAGTGCTTCCAACCGATCGGTCTCTTTTATTTTCAATGTATGCAAGCCCGTAAGCTTACAATCAATATTATGCCCGAGACAACTTACTACTATGGTTTGCGCTAAATCGGGTGTGTTTTTCAGATCAATCCCTAGGACTTTGGGAAGGCTAAAGTTAGCTATTTTGGAAAGTGTTACTTTTCCATCGGAATAGGTCGTTTTTACTCCAAATTTTTCATAAATATCAACCAAGGCAGCATCTCCCTGTTTGCTTTCTTTAAAATAGTTTGACAGGGTAATTTCCCCTTTATGTGCCAAAGCCACAATGGAGTAGAAATAGGAGGCAGAGCTCCAATCGGATTCAACAGTCCAAACGTTGGGCTCAATTTTTACGGTAGGCTTTACGGCAATTTGATTTTCATCGAAAGTGACCTCAAAACCCAATTGGTTCATTATGTTCTGAGTCATTTTGATATAGGGTACCGAGGTGGTTTCCCCTATTAAATAGATCTTTAATCCATTCTTTAGTGAAGGAGCAATCAGCATCAAAGCAGAAATATACTGACTGCTAATATTTGCTGGTAAATATACTCGATCTGTTGTAATTTCCTTACCCCTAATGATCAATGGGGGAAAACCGGTCTCTTTTTCATAGCTGATGTCTGCGCCCAAACCATTCAATGCATCAACCAATAATTTAATAGGGCGTTCTTGCATTCTTTTAGATCCTGTCAAAACAACTCCTCGATCAGACTGAATAGCAAAGTAAGCAGTCAAAAAACGCATGGCTGTTCCGGCATGATGTATGTCTATGGAAGTACCATTGCTTTTCAGTCCTTTTTGAGTGAACTGGGAATCATCTGAATTGGAGAGGTTTTGGATTTCAATCTGAGGATATAGTGCCTGAAGAACTAGCAATCTATTTGATTCGCTCTTCGAACCAGTAATAGTAAGCTCCCCATTTACCTCTTGACTGGGGTGTTGAATGTTTAACTTCATGCAATCATATTATTTCAACTTAGGATTATTTTGATGTCGGTGGTGGTCTCTCATCGACTTTATTTTCATTTTTTTATCAAAGGCTTGTTGTAAATCCACATCTGTCTGATTGGCCAAACACAAAACCACAAATATGACATCGGCTAGTTCCTCACCAAGATCTTTGGCTTTGTCACTCTCTTTTTCGCTTTGCTCTCCATACCTTCTAGCGATTATGCGGGCTACTTCCCCTACCTCCTCGGTCAGTTGGGCCATGTTGGTCAACTCATCAAAATAACGAACACCATGATCCTTGATCCAGTGATCTACAATTTCTTGTGCTTTTTGCAATTCCATCTGCTAGCGAATTTAAAACTTTCCAGTTGGTGATAAAAGTATAAGGCTAAAAATCATAATATCGTCGAAATTTCGTGTAGTTTTTCTACCATTGGACAATGGTTGTGGTGGGGTTCGTTATGGGAATTAAAATGTATGGCTTGCATCCCTATCTTCATGGCGCCCAAAACATCTGCCTCAAGGCTATCGCCAATCATCAAAGAATTTTGGGCATTCACCCGGGTATGATCTAGGGCATATTCAAAAATAATCGGGTTGGGTTTTTTATAGCCCACTTTTTCAGCCGTAAAGACATTTTCAAAATAAGAGGAAAGGCCTGAGTTTTTTATTTTATTATGTTGAACGATCTCAAAACCATTGGTTATGATATGGAGTTGATATTTACTTTTAAGCCCATTCAAAAGAGAAATTGCACCTTCAAACAGGTTAGAAAAAGTTGAAAGGTGTAAAATATATTGATCAGAAATCGATTCAATTTTTTGAGGGTCAAAATCAAAATCAATAGCTCTAAAAGTTTTGATCAATCTTTTATGTCTCAAATCCTTATGAGAAATCTTGTTTTCCCGGAAGAGTTTCCAATAGTGATGATTAATTCCTTCATAGGCCTCCAAAAAAAGATTTAAATTGAGATTGATCTTCAGTTGTTCAAAAATCTTTTCAAAAGTAAGGGCAGAATTTTTTTCAAAATCCCAAAGGGTATGATCCAAATCGAAAAAAATATTAGTAATCTGATTTTTATCGGGCATGATATTGAAGATAATTAATGAATTGATCGCGCCAACTATTTTTAATCTCTCCGGAGTGTAGGATTGCATTGGAAAAAGAAACACCGTGATAAGATGAAGAGGTAGGCAGGTTTTCATAAAGCTCCATTAATTTTTTAAAAGCCTTTTTATTAGAGAACTTCCTCAATCCCACCTCGTCAGCCACCACCGGGTAAATTTTCAAAGGGGTTTGCAATTCATTATTTAAATCATAAAAATAAAAGGGAACCGCAGTGGAAGCACGATAACCGACTTCGTCGATATAGCCCATACTGTAATCCTTCTGAATTTCTTGTTCCAGAAGATTATAGTATCCCAATGAGGCAGTCAAAAGTCCATAATTAAACCTTATCGAATCGATTTTTTTAATGATCAATTTTTTGAGTTGTTGGCATTCGTAATTCAAGGACTTGGATTCCTGTTGGGCAGCGTAGGAGGCAAAAAGGGAAACTTGATTCAAGTCGGCTGTATTTTTTATTAGCTCTCGAAAACTAAAATTGTGAATAGAAAC
>CAJVZM010000074.1 GCA_913020475.1 uncultured Flavobacteriaceae bacterium | reverse complement strand
TATTCTCTAAAGACGATATTCAGCAACAATTGACCATCTTGAAAAATAGATTTGTCAGGTATAATGAATACGCCGATTTGACCATTGACCAAGTCTTTACCCCTGGGGAATTAAAAGGCTCTAAGGTCCTATACGCTAAAAATTTTGAGACCAGTTTTATCGAGAATTTAGGTAAAGGTCAATTCAAAATAACGGCCTTGCCTAAAGAGACACAGTTTTCACCCATTTATGGATTGACCACTGGAGATTTCAATCAAGATGGAAATTTAGATGTCATCATGGGTGGAAATTTTACTGCATCAAGGGTCAAGTTTGGTCACTATGACGCAATTAAAGGCATTTGTCTCTTAGGTGATGGTTTAGGCGGGTTTACTTATTTGGATGCGTCAGCGTCAGGTTTGATGTTATCAGGAGAGGTAAGAGACATTCAAAAAATATCTTTGGTCAATGGGGAGGAACACCTTATTTTTATTAGAAATAATGACAGTCCAATGATTTATAAATTCAACTAAAATTATATGATTACTTCCGATCAAATATCATTTTTTGAGACTGAGGGTTTTTTGGCGTTAGAAAATTTACTCAACAGTGAAGAAATGGTGTTTTACTCCAAAACTTACGATGCTTTCATCAACAATGAATTCGATACTGAAGGTTTGCGGTCTGATCTCACTGGAATTGAGGGACAGAATGTGGAATACATTACACAAATCATGCTTCCCTCTAGGGTTTTTCCCGTTTTACTCGATCGACCTATGCATCAAAAGGGTCTGCAAATTGCCAAACAATTACTGGGAGCGGATATGGTAATAGATTTTGATATGCTCATCAACAAGGCTCCCTATACGAATAAACCCACTCCTTGGCATCAAGATGCAGCCTATTGGATAGATATGCCCGATAAAAGAGCTTTAAGTATTTGGTTCGCCATCGATGAGGCTACAATTGAAAACGGTTGTATGTGGTATACGCCAAAATCTCACAAGTTACCTTTGAGGGAACACCATCAGCCCCTAGGCAATGGAGCACTTCAGTGTAACGGCTCGGAGGAAGAAAGTAAGGCAGTTCCATTAAAACCCGGTTACTGTGCTATTCACCACGGACATACACTTCATTATAGTCGAGGAAATTCTACTTCCATGCACCGCAGGGCATTTATCCTTAATTTTCGACCAGAAAAAATGGTGGAGTTAGAAAGAGAACAGGGCATGGATCATTCTGGCAATAAAGAATTGAAGGCCTAGAAAGCTAATTTTCTTCAATAGCAACATCCAAAATACTACCTCTTATACTCAAGCGGTAGAGGTTTTTTTGTTCTCGGGTCGGATATACTCTGTTGGAAAGAAAAATCATGAAACACTCATGAAAAGGATCTACCCAAACCAAATTTCCTGTAAATCCGCTATGACCAAAACTTTCTGAGGAGGATTTTTCCGAAGGATATCGTTCAGAGGGAATGGTATCGAGAGTAGGTTTATCAAAACCTAATCCTCGACGATTTTCTGTTTCTGGATAAGCACGGGCTGTAAAAAGTGCAGTAGTCTCAGGTTTTAAATATTGTTTTCCTTCGTATTGACCACTGTTTAGTAACATTTTTAAGAGTTTGGCCAATGAAGTTGCATTGGCAAACAATCCGGCATTTCCAGAGATGCCGCCCATCAGACCGGCGGCTTCATCGTGCACCCAACCATGCACCAATGTATTTCTAAATAGGGAATCTTTTTCGGTGGGAACAATCTCGTCTCTAGAGTATTTAAAACTGGGATTGAAAGTCAACCTATCGATTCCCATAGGGTCATAGTAATGCGTGTCTAAAAATTGATCAAAAAACTGACCACTCATGCGTTGCACCATATCTGGTAAAAGAAAGAACCACAGTCCAGAGTAACGATAATCTCCTATGTTTTCGACGGATGTCTTTTTGATCCGTCGCATTATTTTCTTTTTGTATTTCCGATGAATAAATAGTGAGTCGGAAAGGGGTTTGGGATAGCGATTGCTTTGTTTTGAGGAAAGAGTTCTGGACTTAAATTTACCACTCTTTCTTCTCACAGTGTTTTGATGCTCAATATAGGGTAACCAACCTGCCTGATGACTTAGGATTTCCCGGAATGTGGAGTTTTTCTTATTGGTGTTTTTGATCATTGGAGTAAACTCCGAAACTTTTCGATCTAAGTCAATGTTGTAAAGTTCATACAACTTCATAAAGGCCAAGGTACTAGCCAAAATTTTGGTTACTGAAGCGAGATCGTAAAGATGGTGGTTTTCTACCCTAACGATAGAATCATAGGTGTGAAATCCATAGCTTTTGTTCAAACGGATACTATCGAGCTTGTAAATCAAAACTTGCGCCCCGGGAAAAGCCCTTTTTTGGATCCCCATATGAACAATAGAATCAATTTTGTGTTCCAAAGTATTATCCAGGGGAATAGAAAGCGAATCTTGACCATGTAGTCCAATAATCCAAAGAATTGAAAAAAGAAAAAATACTTTTTTCATAAAACCTCTATCCTATTCATCAATTTCAACAATCATGTCAATTTCAACTGCTATATTAAAGGGAAGTGATGCCATTCCTACAGCAGCACGAGTATGCTTTCCTCTTTCTCCAAATACTTCGACCATAAGGTCTGAAAAACCATTAACCACACTGGGATGTTGCGTAAAGTCAGGTGAAGCATTAACCATGCCTGTGGCACGAATGACTCTTTTGACCCTACTCAAATCACCCAGCGCAGATTTGAGTATGGCAATTTGATTGATACCCGTCAGGCGTGCAGCTTCATAACCCTCTTCGATGGTCAAGTCCTCTCCCACTATACCAGTGATAAATTTACCATCAGTTTTTAGAGGGCCGTTTCCAGATAGAAAAAGTAAATTTCCTACTTGAACAGAATTGACAAAATTGGCCACGGGGCTAGCTGGTTGGGGGAGTACAATTCCCATACTGTTCAATTTGGCTTCCGGATTGTAATCAGATTTAACTTCGATGGCTTTATTCTTTCCTTGAGGTGAACCACAGGAAACCAAGGCTAGCCCATAGGTCAGTACCAGTGTGAATATGATTTTCTTCATGATTTTTATTTATACTGCCGACGATAAAATTTCCTTAATTCTTTTGGATACGATACGTTCTTGACCAGGCACCATCATCCAAGTCGTCATTCCCACGCTTTTGGAATCTCCCACGGTTTGAATAGAGGGGTGACCCTCTCTGAGCTGTTTCCGTACTTCGTTTGGATTTATTTTTACCTTCTTTTCATCCCAACGAATACGTATGCTAGGCACGTGGTTGGCATATTTCGGCACATGAATTTCACTTTCAACTCCTGCTACTGAGGTAGCACTGTCGCTTATTAGTTGGATTTGTGATTCCCACATTTTCCATTCTTGAGCGTGGTCTTTTTGAAGGTATAATTCCAATGCAGCCAACATACCTAATACTTCCTCTTTGTTCACTTTCATGCCTCGGCCGATGGTTTCTCCTCGGGGGGGAGTATGCATTCGTGCAGCTTCAATATATTCCCTTTTTCCCAATAGTAAACCCGCACTTTGAGGGCCTCTCAGTCCTTTGCCTCCAGAGAAAGCAACCAAGTCAAACCCCATTTTGGTAAAGCGAAAAAGATTATCTACAGGGGGTACATCTGCTGCACAGTCGATAAAAGTGGGGATGTTGTATTTTTTCCCAAGAGAAATAAACTCCTCCCATTTGATTTCGCCCTGGTCAGTATGTGCATTGAGGAACCAAAGCATACACGTTTTGTCTGAAATAGCCCTTTCCAGTTGTTTGGCAGTTTTTACTTTAACAACCTTGGCACCAACATTGGTTAGGGCTTGTGCGTATCCTATCGTATGAGATTCCTGAATAATGACTTCATTCTTCATGCCATCTGTATTTGGGAGTTGTTTTACTTTCTTAGGATCCTTGCCAGTAAGTATTCCGGCCATTCCTATACTCATGGCTCCAAAACAACCCGAGGAAACAGTGGCGTATTCACACTCTAACAATTCGGCGATTCGCTCACCCACTTTGTCCTGCAAGTCGTCCAGATTGACGTATTCATCTGCTCCATAGCTAATAGCTTCAATAACTTCTTTGGGCATCAAAGAGCCTGTCATGGAGGTGTAGGTTCCAGCTGCATTAATGAACGTCCTTAGGCCGAGTTCTTTGAAAAAATCTCTTCTCAAACTTGAGACTACTGCTGCGGTTTTGGATTGTGCAGCGAGTGAATTGGAACCGAATAAACTTCCTGCAAAAGGAAGTGTGGCCAGTGATTGAAGTACTTTTCTTCTATTGATCATTTTATTTATTTTTAAGGATTAATCTACTGCAGCGATACAATCTATCTCAACCAATGAGTTTCCTGGAACCCCACCATAGGTGGCTACTGTGGTCCTTACCGGTGGATTTTTACCAAAACGTCCTCTGTATACTTCGTTCATTTTGCTGTAATCGGCAAGATCAGCCAGATAAACGTTGACTTTTAGTACTTGCTCCATAGAAGAACCGTTTCGTTCTAGTTCTTTTTGTAATTCGTTTAAAACATGATCGGTGTGGGCTTTGATGTCACCATCAAAATGCGCTCCTTTTCCAGCAATATAGAGGGTATTCCCATGTCTTACTGCTCCTGAGAATAATGGCATTTTTTGATCTTCGACAATCTTACCGACCACTTCTTTTTTACTTTTTGCAGGAGATGCTTTTACTGAGGCTATACCCAATAGGCCAGCCATTCCTATGCCAATGTTTTTTAATACTGATCTTCTTTTTTCGTTATGTTTCATTTTTATAAATTTTAAGCGTTAAATTATTACCACATTCTTTTTTTAATCAATTCTTTTATTTGGTCTTTGGGAACCGGAAGTTCATCCATATGGTCTCTGATCCATTTGGAAAAATCCTTTTCGATTTCCTCTGACCACTTATTGTCAATTTGTCCAGGGGTATATTTACCCTCTTTCAATCGACTAATACCAAATAAATCTCTTAGTCGAACTACCTCTGAAGTTACGACTACTTGGTCTGCTAGGTGGGCAGGGATAAAAATCACCCCTTCTTTTTTAGCCAAAATCACATCACCTGGCATGACGGTAGCTGCTCCTATTCTGATAGGGTCGTTGATGCTCAGAAGCATAACTTCTGTGAGAAAAGAGGGATGCCATGCTCTCACAAAAGCATTAAAGCCATTAATTTCTGAAAGCCCTTCCATGTCTCTACTCGAGGCATTGAAAACCACCCCAGTTTTGGATTTGGCATAAATGGAATTTCCAAGATTGTCTCCAATTAAAGTTCCATCCACAATCTTACCAAAACCATCGGCCACATAAACATCGTGTTCCACCAGTCGGTCGATGGGCCATGAGTTGGTATTCCCAATTTCTCCTGCTTTCAAGCCTTTTTCTTTGATTTGGTCAGCGACATCGGGACGATTGGGCATGTACTGAACAGTGAGTGCTCTTCCCACTATGGTTACATCGTCATGAAGGGGTTGCCATCCTCCCTCAAATTGATTGTGGTAACCTTCATTTCTTAAAACTCCCCAAGCTTCTTCTATGGTTACTTTTTTCATCCTTTCTAGGATGTCTGTCGGTACTTTTGGTCGTCCATCTTCAAATCGTTCTCCTTCCCACTGGTGGGTTAGAAATTTCATTTGATCAACACTTAAGCTTTGAGTAAAGCCGGTGCTGAGGACCGAAAAACAGAGAATAAGAAAAGAAGCTTTAATTAATTTATTGATTTTCATTCGTTTATAGTTTAAGTTTTATTTTTTTGGATCTTTATCTCTCCACCATGTAGCCAAAGAAGATCCTGAAATATTCATCCAAGGACCAAAGACCGCTGGTGCTAATCCAACAGTAGATACCTTACCCATTTCGAGTGCGATTCCTGAGGCCAAGCCTCCATTTTGCATCCCTACTTCTAGGGCAATGGTACGACAGTCTTGCTCTTTCATTTTTAGCAATCGACATCCCCAATAACCCAATAGGTACCCCATAAGGTTGTGAACAATGGCCGCTACGATAAGTAGAACTCCAATAGATAAAAGGGAATCCCTACCAGCGGCAGTAATGATCATAATTATTAAGGCGATGGCAGTCATGGAAACTACGGGCATAGCTTTGTCCAACCATTTGGCTTTGCCGTGAAAAAAGTGATTGAAAATCAACCCCAATACCACTGGAAGAATTACCATTTTTACGATACTGAGCATCATGGCCACAAAATCAATAGGAACAAAGGCTCCAGCAAAATACTTCATTAAAAGGGGAGTCATAAAGGGGGCTACTACCGTGGCTACAGCGGTTAGTGTCACAGAAAGTGCAACATTGGCTTTGGCCAAGTAGGCCATAACATTTGAGGCCAGTCCACTAGGAGAAGAACCTATAAGGACTACCCCAGCAGCGATTTCAGCAGGGAAATCAAACAGGGTAGCCAAACTGAAACCCAATAAAGGCATAATACTGAATTGACAAATTAGGCCCACCAATACACCTTTAGGCATTTTGATTACGCCATAGAAGTCATTAAAACTCATGGCAGTTCCCATACCAAACATGATAATTTGTAAAAGAGGTACGATGAGTTTTTTAAGTTGAAAATCACCCCATTGTACAAAGGTTTGAGGGTAGAACATCGAAAGGCTAACCGCAGCAAAAATCAATACGGTAAACGAGAACCCCTTGAAATTATCAGTCCCACGCATGGCTAAAGCCAAAGTAAAAAAAAATAAAATCAATGTAGGGCCTGTTATACTTTCATTAGCAGATAAATAAAGTCCCAATGAAAGGACAAACAATAAGCCAGATACTGCAAAAATATATTTAGAGAATGTTTTCATCTTTAATTCCAGTCAATACTTGCCAAGCCGTTTAAATCATATACTACATTTCCAGCTCTGAGGGTCAACTCACATTCTATTTTTTCCTTTCCTTTCATCCTTTTACCACGGGTATCAATAAAACCAAAATCGCCTTTTCTGATGTTGAGTATTGCAACATCAGCTTCGGCTCCTACAGACAGGTGTCCCAAGTCTTTTCTTTGGATATATTTAGCGGGTTTTGAGGTGGTTGTTGCAATGACTTCTTGAATACTCAATCCCATGTTTAAAAATTTAGACATGACATTGTTGATGTTTTTCATTCCCCCATTCATGCTGCCCGTATGGAGGTCGGTGCTAATTACGTCGGGTTTTAATCCTTGTTGGACCGCAGGTACGGCCTGCTCAAAAAGAAAACTTCCTCCACCGTGACCTACGTCAAAAACAATGCCTTTTTTTTGCGCTTCAAAAACATAGTCTCTGACTTTTCCATTTTCGGCCACAATCGGCGTCCTGCCGTTAACATGAGCATAGGCATGGGTAAAAATATCTCCGGGTCTGAGTTTTTCTAAAAATAATTTGTCCAGAGGGAGTTCAGGATTGCTACCTCCAAAGTCAATCATTACTGGTATACTTCCTAATTTTCCTGCTTCTACCGCAAGTTCTGTTGGTGTCCAATCAAACCCCATAAAATGAGCGAGTTTGACACCCACAACATGATCTTTGTTTTGTTTTGCGACCATGGCTGTCATTTCTGGATTCATATCGGCAATGTGTTGCTCTCTATGTCCACCGCTCATTCCGGCACCCACAATGTTTAAAAAGCAAAGTACTCTTGTTTTTGAGGGATCGATTATCTGAGACTTGTAAAGCTCAAAATTTCTCCATCCTGGACTACCAGCATCCACAACGGTAGTAACACCAGATCGAAAAGTAAATCCATCTGGAGGAACGGCACCAAAGCTATTGGCCAAATAACGGTTGTGAACCGTTCCGTAGAAGTTGTGGGTGTGCATGTCAATGAGTCCTGGACTGACAATCATACCCGATGCATCTAATACTTTTTTAGCCTGTTTTGTAGAAATTTTCTTCTCAACGGCTGCAATTTTATTACCCTTGATGGCAATATCCATCACCTGATCAATTTCATTTGCGGGATCGATAAGGTGTCCGCCTTTGATTACAATATCGTATTGTTGAGCCAAAAGACAGGTGCTTGTATGCAAAAGAGCAAGTAGTAAAAGTTTTAATTTTTTCATAACGATTGATTTAACTATCAATTTACTACAATTATTTAATATTTATTTTACGAAATTTTTTGACTTCCTCAACAGATAAACTTGAGGCTCTATTGCCAAAGTTTGTTCTGATGTAAGTTAAAACATTTGCTATTTGATCATCATTTAAAAAAGAATGTTGTGGCATCAGTCCATTATAGATTTCTCCATTGACCTCTATTTCACCCTCCATTCCATTGAGAATTAGGTGGACTAATCTTTTTTTATCACCGGTAACCCAAT
>CAJVZM010000073.1 GCA_913020475.1 uncultured Flavobacteriaceae bacterium | reverse complement strand
GTAATTTGTCAGTTGGTCAACTAATTATTTGAGTCATGAGCCGAGCTTTAAAACTTTTTGCATTAATCATCTTAACCCTCGGGGGAATTAATTTCACCAGTGGTCAAGCCAATCTATTGAACGCCAGAGTGCCTCAAGATGTTGGAAACCTTAATGAACAGCAGAAAGAAGCTAATGATGAAACACCCTTGGCTTATGGTTTTGTTGACGATCGAGATGTTATGTGGTCTAAGACCGTTTGGGAAATTATCGATTTGGATGAAAGGGTAAACTTCCCGTATTATTATCCGACCGATACCCTTAATTTAGGTCCCGACAGAAGATCTCTTTTTGATGTACTTAAAAAGAATTTGAGTAATAGCAATATTAAGGAAGTTTATAAATCTGGTTATTTTCAGGAAAAACTCACCTATGAGGAAATTCAAGAACGTCTCATAGCGGTTGATACCACTGATGCAGGTGCTGATCAAATGAATTCAGATGGCTATGTTGACCCTCAGTTTATTGAACGAAGACGAATTACTGCTGCCGAAATAAGACAATATAAAATTAAAGGTACATGGTATTTCGATAAGCGACTCGGTGAACTTAAATACCGATTGCTTGCCGTCTGTCCGGTTGCACCTGATGTTGCTGTTAAAACCCTAGCAGGTGAGGAGGAAGATTTGGTTGAACTCTTTTGGGTTTGGTTTCCAGACGCAAGAACATCTCTAAATACAAGCAAGGTGTTCAACAGTAGAAATTCCTCCCAGCCCATCACCTACGACCATATGCTAAATTCTAGAAGGTTTAATTCGACCATCTACAAGGAAGAAAATGTATATGAGGACAGAGAGGTGAAAGATTACATCTATGAGGATGCCTTAAGGATGCTACTGGAATCTGAAAGAATTAAATCCGTCATTCGTGATTACGAACAAGACATGTGGAACAACTAATTTGTAATTCCAATAAATTTAAAGCGTTATCATGTGATAACGCTTTTTTTTATTTATGATACTAATATGAATTAAATAATCCTTCATCATCAAAGGTGACATCTGACCCCAAAAATAATAAAATTAACATATGAAGGTAGATACATTAATTGTTGGTTTTGGTATTGCAGGCTTCAATTACGCAGAACAATTGCGCATCCAAAATAAAAGTTTTATTGTCATAGCTTCAGATGAAGAAAGTGCCTCTCACCTAGCCGCAGGTATTGTCAATCCCACAGTTTTAAAACGTTTAAACCCAGTTTGGAAAGCAGCAGATTTCTTAGAGTATGCACTTCCCTTTTATTCCAATTTAGGGAAACAGATTCAAACCCAATTACTGTATCCATTGCCAATTTATAGAATCTTAAATAGTATTCAGGAAAAGAATGATTGGGGTGTTGCAGCTTCTAGAACTTCACTCGAAAAGTATCTAAACAAACATCTAATTTCTCAGGATCAATTTCCAGAGGTCAGAGCCCCATTTGCTTTCGGTGAGGTGATCCAAAGCGCTCGAGTTGATACCAAAAAGCTATTGAGTCACTACATCAAAAAAATCATCCACAATAAATTCCTTTCAGAAAAATTTGACCACAAGATTATGACCCACGGGGAATGGATCGGATACAAAGACATCCAAGCCCGTCAGATTGTATTTTGTGAGGGATATCATGGAGTAGAAAACCCCTACTTCAACTATTTGCCACTGATTGGATCAAAAGGACAAATCCTTATCATTAAATGCGATAAACTCACCGAGGAAGTTATTTTTAAAGGTCCCATTTTTCTATCTCCCCTGGGAGACAAGACCTTTTGGGTTGGTGCAACTTTTGAACGAGAGGATAAGACCACACGGGTTTCGGAAGAAGGAAAAGCGTGGTTGCTTACTAAGTTGAGACAATTTTTAAAACTCCCTTTCGAACTTATAGAACACAAGGCTCAAATTAGAGCTACAGTTGTTGACAGAAGGCCATTACTGGGCAGGCATCCCATACACCAAAACATATACCTTCTAAACGGTGTGGGAACCCGCGGAGTTCTTATGTCTCCATTGTTATCCAATTGGCTTTTTCAGTTCATAGAGAATAATATAAATCTCCCCCCTGAGGCTGATATAAAACGTTTTGAAAAACTGTATTTTCGCAACTGAATAATTAAATCATGCTTGATGTTCAAAATTTAGGGGTTTCTTTTGGAGGGGAAGTGCTTTTTGAAAACCTATCCTTTAGGATTGGAAGGGGGGATAGGATTGGTCTGATCGGAAAAAATGGAGCCGGTAAAAGTACTTTACTCAAATTATTGGCCGGTGAAAATAGTCCTTCACTTGGGGGCATGTCTCTTGAGAAAAATGCTTCAATTGGATACTTACCTCAAGAACTGGAAGTGGAAAATCATAGGACCGTTTTGGAGGAAACTTTTCAAGCTTTTCCGGAAATTTTAAAAAACCAATCTAGACAAGACGAAATCAGTGAATTGCTCAATACCCGAAACGATTACGAAAGTGACAACTACCAGGAACTCATTCAAGAGTTGAGTGATTTGGGGAGTGCATTTGAAGTTTTGGGAGGCTATCAATACAAAGCCCAATCTGAAAAAATATTGGCAGGCCTCGGCTTTTCCTCAAGAGATTTTGATCAATTGACAGGAACCTTCTCTGGGGGTTGGCGGATGCGTATCGAATTAGCAAAAATACTACTCAAATCTCACGATCTTCTTTTGCTGGATGAGCCAACTAATCACTTGGATATTGACTCTATAGAATGGTTGGAACAGTTTTTAATGAAATACAAAGGTTCGGTGGTATTAGTTTCTCACGACATTATGTTTTTGGATCAAGTAACCAATCGCACCATTGAGATTGTCAACAAAAGATACTTTGATTTAAAAAAGCCCTATACCCTCTTTATGAGTTTTCGAGAGGAAATGCGTGTTCAGCAACAGGCGGCCCAAAAAAATCAAGAAAAGCAAATCCAACAAACCGAAAAACTCATTGAGCGATTTAGGGCCAAAGCCTCCAAAGCCAGTATGGCTCAATCCCTGATTAAAAAATTGGATAAAGTTGAACGCATCGAAATTGACGCTGAAGAGACAGAAGCCATGAAACTAAAATTTCCTGTGGCCGTCCAACCTGGAAAAATGATTTTTGAAACCAAAGGCTTGGCCAAAAGCTATGGAGATAATAAAGTATTAAATCATGTAGATCTTTTCATTGAAAGGGGAACTAAATTGGCTTTTGTAGGTCAAAACGGTCAAGGAAAATCCACACTGGCCAAATTACTCGTTTCTGTTATTCAGGGAACAGGAGATCTTAAGTTCGGACATAATGTTAAAATAGGTTACTTTGCCCAAAATCAATCCGAGACGCTGGAGGCCTCCAAATCTGTTTTGGAGATTGTCCAGGATGCCGCCACAGTTGAAAACAGAACAAAAGTGAGAGATATGCTGGGGGCATTTTTGTTTAGAGGCGATGCAGTAGAAAAGAAAGTAAGTGTTCTTTCAGGGGGGGAACGCAATCGACTCGCCCTTTGTAAATTACTTTTGCAACCTTTCAATGTTTTGGTTATGGATGAGCCTACCAATCACTTGGATATTCAATCCAAAAAAATATTGAAAGAAGCACTTATTCATTTTGAGGGAACTCTTTTGATGGTATCTCACGATCGGGATTTTTTATCTGGTCTTTGTCATCAAGTATTAGAATTCAAGGACGGTAAGACGAAACTTTATTTGGATGACGTCAATACCTATTTGGAAAACAAAAAATTGGATTCCCTAAAAGAGTTGGAAAAGACAGAAAGGAAAAGCAAACCTTCAGATGGGAGAATTAACGATTATATGCTTCAGAAAAAAGAAAAATCACTAAAGAACAAACTCAGTAAGTTGGAAGATCAAATCGCCACTTTGGAGCGTGAAATTAAAGCGATTGATATTGAATTGGAAATTAATTATGACCAGACCATCAGTAGTCCGGATTTTTTTGATCATTACCAAGAGAAGAAAAAACAACTGTCCCATCACATTGAAAATTGGGAGGTACTCGTTGTTTCTATTGAAGCCTTAGGACAAAGCTAATGTTAGAACATTTCTTTCAATGCCCCTATTGTTGGGAAGAGATTTCCATGCTATTGGACCCTTCTTTGGGGAGCACTGAGTATGTCGAAGACTGTGAAATTTGTTGCCGCCCCATCTATGTAGTTTATGGCTTTGAAGATCAAAATTTGACCCATTTCGAAACCCACGACCCAGAGGGTAGTTTTTAAGTTATAGCGCTTGTAGGTAGCGTTCGGCATCTAATGCGGCCATACAACCTGTTCCTGCCGCAGTAACTGCCTGTCGGTATTCTTTGTCTTGAACATCTCCCGAGGCAAACACACCGGGGATATTGGTCTTGGTAGATTTCCCTTTTGTAATCAAGTAACCGTCTTCGTCCATTTCCAATTGACCTTTAAAAATTTCTGTATTGGGTTTGTGACCAATGGCAATGAATAAGCCCGTAATTTTGATTTCTTGTTTTTCTCCCGTTTGATTGTTGAATATTCTCAATCCTTCAACCACTTGATCTCCAATAACTTCATCGATCTCGTGGTTGTATTTTAGCTCAATATTAGGAGTATTGGTCACCCGGTGTTGCATGGCTTTGGAAGCCCTCATTTGATCTTTTCTAACCAACATGGTTACTTTAGAACATATATTAGCCAAATAAGTCGCTTCTTCAGCCGCAGTATCTCCTCCTCCCACTATGGCTACCTCTTGACCTTTATAGAAAAAACCATCGCAAACGGCACAGGCCGAGACACCACCACCACGAAGCCGTTGCTCGCTGGGTAACCCTAAATATTTTGCTGTGGCACCAGTACTGATGATTACACTGTTGGCATGAATCTCTTTTCCGTCCTCTAAAAAGGCTTTATGCGTGCCTCCCACTTCATTGGAGAACGCTACCTTATAAATGTGTCCTATACGGACCTCAGTTCCAAAACGCTCGGCTTGTTTTTGTAACTCTACCATCATTGTAGGGCCATCAATTCCGTCAGGGTAACCTGGAAAATTATCTACCTCTGTGGTCGTAGTTAATTGTCCTCCGGGTTCCATTCCAGTGTATAAAAGAGGATTGAGGTCGGCTCGAGCGGCATAGATAGCAGCAGTAAATCCCGCGGGACCACTGCCTATAATTAATGTTTTTACTTTATCCATAATTGCGCAAAAATATGTCCAAAATCGGGGAAATAAAACATTAGTTAATATCTAATGATAAGTCAAACTATTTTTTATTAATTTTTTTTTTGTTCATTTGACAAAGGTAAAAGTTTGACACATACCTTTTATCTTAAAAAAAAACAGATACTATGTCGTCTAATAAAATCGGACTTTACTTAGGGCCCGTAGTGTTTTTTTTAACCCTTTTGTTTTTTAATCCTAGTGGATTAAATGATACTTCCAGGGCTGTTTTGGCTTCAACTTTCTGGATTGGTATTTGGTGGATTACAGAGGCATTGCCTATCACGGTCACTGCCTTACTTCCTATTGTTTTATTTCCCCTTACTGGTGGAATGGACCTGGAGTTAACCTCTGCTGCCTATGGACATAAATTTGTCTTTTTGATCATGGGCGGATTCATCATTGCAATCGCCATAGAAAAATGGAGTTTACACAAACGAATTGCACTTAATATCATTCATTTTATAGGAACGGATATCAAAAAAATTATTTTGGGATTTATGGTGGCTACGGCTTTTCTCTCCATGTGGATTTCCAATACAGCTTCTTCTGTTATGATGTTGCCCATAGGTATAGTAATCATAAAGCAATTGAGTGAGCACCCTATGTCAGACAGCGTAGAAAATATAAATTTAGGAAAAGCATTAATGTTGTCTATTGCTTATAGTGCCTCTATAGGGGGTATTGCGACCTTGATTGGAACCCCACCAAATATGGTAATGGCGGGGATCGTTTCTCAAACTTATGGATATGAAATTTCTTTTTTAGAATGGTTCATTTTCGGATTTCCCGTAATGATCTTCTTACTTTTTGTCTGTTGGCTCTACCTTACACGATGCGCCTTTTCATTTAAACAAAATAAATTCCCGGGGGGAAGAGAAGAAATTTTGAGATTGAGGAACGAAATGGGTAAGATCAGTTATGAACAAATAGTAGTAGCAGTTGTTTTCGCATTGGCTGGAATCTGTTGGATATCGAGATCTTTCGTGTTACAAAAATTTTTTCCTGCCATTGATGACACCATCATTGCCATTTTTTTTTCTCTAATATTATTTTTTCTCAATTCAAAAAATAAAAATGAAAAAATTTTAAAATGGGAAGAGGCTGTCAAAATGCCTTGGGGAATACTTTTGCTCTATGGAGGAGGAATGTCTTTGGCAAAAGCTTTTGAAAGTAGTGGATTGGCAATTTGGATTGGGAGTCAGTTGAACGTCCTCGGTTCTTTTGATTTGATTATCTTATTGATTCTTTTGGTCGCAGCAATTAATTTTTTGACAGAAGTTACCTCCAATTTGGCGACTACTGCTATGTTGTTACCCGTTTTGGCTCCGATCGCTTTAGAATTTGATTTACATCCTTATATGCTCATGACTGCAGCTGCTATTGCAGCTTCTTGTGCTTTTATGCTTCCGGTGGCTACCCCTCCCAATGCGGTGGTTTTTGGTTCAGGATATCTCAGAATCCACGATATGGTAAGTAAAGGGTTTTTTTTAAACCTCATTTCGATTTTTACGATTGTTCTAATGGTTTACTTTTTGCTTCCTTTACTTTGGGATTTGATTCCAGAAGAATTTCCTCAGGAATTACTGAACTAAGTTTTTTCTCAGTTGATGTACCGTTTCACAACACATTTGTTCCATAACTTGGGTCAATTGAGCTTTAAGAATTGAAATAGTATGATCCCCTCCTTTTTTACCTAAAGCCGATACCCCATACATAAAACTCCTACCGAGGAAAGTGAAATCAGCTCCCGAAGAAAGTACTCTGCCGATATCAGCTCCTCCACGAATACCACTATCCATCATAATTTTAATCTGCTCGTTGTATTTTGGGGCGATGTTCTGCAAAGAGGTTATGGTCGCTTGTCCCATATCCACTTGTCTCCCTCCGTGATTGGAAATGATTATACCATCTAAACCCAATCGTATGGCTGTTTCAACATCAGCCTCAGACTCCACTCCCTTGATCACTAATTTGCCCTTCCACAAATCCCGTAATTTTTTAACTTTTTCCTCATTCAGTCGTCCCTCAAAGGTATCATTCATGAATTTACCCAACTGACTTAAGTTTAGGTTTTTGGGCATATAAGGTTTTAATACTTCAAAGCTAGGTTGCCCATTGATCAGTGTTTTTAGGGCCCATTCAGGACGCTTCAACACGCGAATCATATTTTGAAGAGTCATTCTAGGGGGCATAGATAAACCGTTCCTTATATCTCTGGGACGATATCCAAATGATGGTACATCCGACAGAATTACTAACACAGGGCATTCTACAGCATCGATTCTTTTTATCAAGTCTTTTGTGACCCTATCTTCTGCAGGGTGGTAAAGTTGAAACCAAGCCCGCCCTTCAGTAATTTCAGCGATGGATTCAATACTCGCTGTAGTCACGGTGCTTAAAACAAAAGGGATGTTGTGTTCAAATGCGGCTTTAGCTAAAATTTCAGGAGATTTGGGCCACATCAACCCTTGTAATCCTACCGGAGAAATTCCAAAAGGAGCATCATATTCATATCCAAACAATTCAGTCTTAAGATTGGCCTTTTCGAAAGGAATCAAATAGCGTGGTTTCATTTCAACTTTTCGAAGCTCGTGGTTGTTTTTGTAAAGGTTGACATCTTCATTGCAACCTCCATCCAAATATTCAAAAGCGAATTTGGGGATTCTCTTTTTGGCTTTGGCTCTAAGGTCCTCAATTGAAGGATATCGAGGATTGTATTGAATGGGTATGGACAAATGAGAGGAATTAAATTCTCCCAAATATAATAAAAGCTTTCCACAGTGTAGATTATATCCACACTACGAAAGGAAAATATGCAATTTAGATTCTTTCGACTTTGCTACTCATAGTTCTGATTTGGGTAAGATAAAGTTACTTGAATAACCAACTCATTTCTTATATTATACTTTAAATGTTACGACCTAATTTCAATTTCTAATTTTCAAAGTGATCCTCTAAGAGTAATCAATACTCCATTAAATAAAATTGTTAAATTGTAAATATTATATCCCAACCTAATCAATTAATCATTTTATCAATGCGTTTTACCTATTCTATTTTAATTTTTTTAACTCTTTGTTCGATTCATGCTCAACCTACAAGTATTTCCCAATTGGAGGTGGATAAACTCTCCAATCCTATAGGATTGGATAGTGAAAATCCCGATTTTTCATGGATCATCAAATCTGACGATTTCAATTTAAATCAAACCCATTATCAGGTATTTGTAGCAAAAG
>CAJVZM010000072.1 GCA_913020475.1 uncultured Flavobacteriaceae bacterium | reverse complement strand
GTTCATTGAGGGAATTTAGTACAATAGCATCCAAGTTTTTGGACTTGATTTTTTTGATGGCATTGCTAATTTCATCCTCTGTCTCTAGGGCAAAACCAATAAGAAATTGTTTTTGTTTTCGCTTGCCCATTTCAGCCAAAATATCCAAGGTTTTTTCTAACTCAATTGATTGGAGTCCACTTTCTTTTTTGATTTTTTGATCCTCCACATTTAGAGGTTTAAAATCCGCTACTGCAGCTGCGGCAATTGCTATGTCTGTCTCAGCAAAATACTCCAATGCAATTTCATACATTTCTTCGGCAGTCAATATGTTGTGACGGTCGATATCGGTAGAAGCTTCAAGCACTGTAGGTCCTGAAATGAGGGTCACATGTGCTCCCAATTGCCGGGCTTCCTCTGCAAGCGCAAACCCCATTTTACCGCTGGAGTGGTTAGCGATAAACCGAACTGGATCAATAGGTTCGTATGTTGGACCGGCTGTAATCAGTACTTTTTTTCCGTAGAGGGGTAGCTCAGATCTCAGATCTTCGCTGATATGGTTAATAATTTCTACTGGCTCTAACATTCTCCCTTTACCGTGTAAACCACTGGCCAAAAATCCCTCACCTACAGGTAATATTTTCTTCCCAATTCGTTTTAATTCGTCAATATTTTTCTGGTTTGCGGGATGGACATACATATCTAAATCCATAGCTGGGGCAATATAAACAGGACATGTACAAGATAAATAAGTAGCAACAAGCAGGTTGTTGCAATTAGCATGAACCAAAGCAGAGAGGGTATTAGATGTTGCAGGAGCAATCAAAAACAAATCGGCCCATTTCCCTAATGCCACATGATCGTTCCACACGGGATTGTCATGCAATTCCTCTGTAAAAGTGGAATAAACAGGATGGTTAGAAAGTGTAGAAAGTGTTAACGGTGTAACAAAGTCCTTTGCCGCAGGTGTCATGACAATTTTCAGCTCCGCCCCTTCAGATCTAATTAGTCTAACCAGTAGAGGGGTTTTGTAAGCAGCTATACCAGCGGAGATGCCCAGGAGGATTTTTTTTCCGCTTAGAACGCTCATTATTTATGCGTTATTATCCTCAGTACTTCTGTGGTAAACTTTATTATTCAACCACTCTTCAATTGCAATGGCATGGGGCTTCGGCAAACGCTCGTAGAACTTGGATACTTCTATTTGCTCTTTGTTCTCAAAAATCTCCTCTAAACTGTCGTTGTGGGTGGCAAACTCATCCAATTTTTCATGCAATTCCTTTCTAATGTCCAAATTGATTTGATTGGAGCGCTTGGAAATTATCGATAAAGCTTGGTAAATATTTTCGGTAGGAGACTCTATGGCTTCTCGGTTATAGGTTGAAGTTGTTGCAGGAGCATTAGAATTTCTGTATTTTGTCATGGGTTTTTCTTTATTTAATTGGCAAAGATATTAATTTCTTTTTCGACCGTATTCATTTTTTTGGTAAGGTCTTCCTCGAAAAGTGTTTCAGGATAATATCTAACAATATTGTTATGTAGTTGTTTTACGTCCAGTAATCTTTGATATTTTTTAGATTGAATACTATTGATAGCAATTTCGTATGACGATAAAAATTTATAGTATAAAGCCTCTTCTCTATATTTAGAACCGACAAACTCGGCGATAAAGTTATCCAAAGACTTAATAGATGCTCTGAAATCATAGATCGTATAATATTGTTTGGCCACTTCAAATTCTTTCTTTTCGATCTTATTCTGTAATTCACTGATAAGTTGGTTACATTCATCTGTAAATTTGGATTTGGGGTAATTGTTCATAAAAATCTGAAGCTTTTCGATGGCCGTATTCGTCTCCTCCTGATCCAAACTGTGTGCAGGAGACATCATATAATGAGATTTAGCTGCATAAAAACTGGCTTCTTCTAATTTTTGGGACTTTGGAAACGACTTGATAAAACTTTCAAATTGATAAGATGCCAAGTAATAATTTTTGGTTTGAAAATATGAATCTGCAAAAAAGTAAATCAGACGCTCAGCCTGTGGTTTACCGCGATAGGAAGGCACCAGCTGTTCGAGGATTCGATTAGCCCTTCGGTACTCCCCATTGTTGTAATACTCCTCAGCAGCCTTGTATTTTAGATTGTTATCATCGTTATTGAGAATTTTTTGATATTCATTACAGGATGTAATTAAAACAAAGAAAAGTGTTACTAAAACGTAAAGGGTAAATTTACTTAACATGGCGCGAAATTAATAAATTATTTACAGTTTTGATCAATTATTCAAAACGATAAAGCACTGAAGTTCAATTAGGATTGAGCGGTTTGAATGGGCATAAGCTTTTTTAACTCAGCTTCCAATCGAAGGGTCAACTCTTTGGAGGCACCAACCAAAGGAAGTCTTAAGTGGTTCTTACAAAGACCCAAGGCATCCATTAGGACCTTAATCCCTGTAGGATTACCCTCTAAATAGATAATTCTTATCAAATCCAGTATATGGTATTGGATTGAATAGGCTTCATCTACATTTCTTAAAATTCCCTCTCGAATGATTTTTGAATATTGTTCGGGTAGCGCATTGCCAATTACTGAAATTACGCCTTTTGCACCCGCCAAAATCATAGGCAATGACATCTCATCATCACCAGACAAAATAGAGAAATTAGGAGGACATATTTTGATCAAGGTTTGGGCTTGCTGAAAGTCTCCGGAGGCTTCTTTCAATGCAACTATATTGTCGAAATCTGTGGCCAAACGCAATACTGTCTCAGGGTCAATTTTTACTCCAGTTCTAGAGGGAACATTGTATAATATTACCGGAAGACTGGAATGAGTTGCTATGGTTTTAAAATGCTGATAAAGCCCTTCCTGGTTGGGTTTGTTATAATAGGGAGTTACTGAAAGAAGTGCAGCGAAGGAAGACAAATCAAACCAATCAAACATGGCTAAAAGCTCTTGTGTATGGTTTCCTCCCAAGCCCAGCACCAACGGGAGCCGGCCGGCATTGACCTCGATAATTTTGTCAACCACCGAAATTTTTTCTGATTTGGTAAGTGTGGCTGTTTCTGCAGTGGTTCCCAACACCACCAAGTAATCAACACCTCCTCCAATCAGATGATCTATAATGACCGGAATAGCATTAAAATCAACACTACCATCATTGTTAAATGGGGTAATCATTGCCACACCGTGTCCCTGAATTTCTTTCATTTTCTACTGTTGAAAAATATTTCTAAATATTTGATGCACTCACTGGAAAAAACCTCAATGTTTTGCGCATCAACTTCAATAATTAAATCATTTAACGCATGATCAACACTCTTAAAACCAATACTTAATTTTTTATCGGCTTTTGCACTTAAATATTTTAGATCCACATCGTCTTGATCATAAAAATTTATCAGAACATCATATCCTTGATTACAAAAGTCAGATACCACTCCGTTCAAAACCCCCAAATTAGAAATATTTTTTGGAGTACAACTACTGCTGTAATTCGATTCATTTATTTGTTTTGGAGACTGAAAAAACGTCAACACCTTGACATTTCTTCTAGGAATTTTAAAATAACTTCCTATTTCCTTAAAATGCTCTTTGTCAACCCCAAGTCTGTGATCAAGAATGACAGCAATAGTTCGTAATTTTTTAGAACTACCTTTTTTTTGGGTTGCAGAATTCTTTTTGATTGTCCTTCTGTAAATACGATGTAAAACTGCACGTCTTAACCAATTTAACATTACCAAAATTAAAGATTAACCAAATTCAACAATTAAAAATTTTTTTATATCAATTTATACTGTAAAATGTTATAAATCAAACAAACCACAAGATTAAAGCTTAATCATATTAAAAAAAGTAGATTCATCAATAATGGGGATTCCCAATTTTTCAGCTTTGACTTTTTTACTGGGACCCATGCCCTCTCCCGCCACCAGATAATTTGTTTTAGCAGAAATAGAACCCACCACGGTTCCTCCCATAGATTCAATTTTTTCCTTTAACCCCTCTCTAGAAATGGTTTGAAAAACCCCCGAAATGACAAATTTTTGATCCGCTAATACTGTATTGGTTGATTCTTCTTGTTCTTGGGACTCCAACTGAACCCCTTGCTGTCTCAATCGTTCTATTAACAAAACATTTCTCTCATCATTGAAAAAATCCAATAGGCTGTCGGCAATACGATCCCCAATTTCATAGACTTCAATCAATTCCTCTCGACTGGCACCCCTGATGCGGTCAATGGAAGAAAAAGCCTTTACCAATTTTTTGGCCACTGTTTCGCCCACATACCTGATTCCCAGACCAAAGAGAACTTTTGCAAAAGGTTTTTGCTTAGAAGCTTCAATTCCTTGGAGCAAATTATCTACAGATTTTTCTGCCATCCGCTCAAGTGGTAATAGCTCATTGCGATTCAAATGGTACAAATCGGCAATGTTGGAAATCAAATGATTTTCATAAAGCAAAGTCACAGTTTCATTGCCCAATCCATCGACATCCATGGCCTTTCGTGAAATAAAATGTTGAATTTTACCTGCAATTTGTGTGGGGCAACCATATTGATTTTTACAGTAATGTTGGGCTTCTCCATCCTCCTTAACCAACTCGGATTGACATTCAGGACAATGGGTGATAAAGATGATTTCCTGGGACTGTGGTGGACGATTTTCAGTATTGACCCCTATAATCTTTGGGATGATCTCCCCTCCTTTTTCTACATAAACAGAATCCCCAATTCTAAGCGCCAACTTTTCAATTTGATCAGCATTGTGAAGGGAGGCTCTTTTGACCGTGGTTCCAGACAATAACACGGGACTCAAATTGGCCACTGGTGTGATGGCTCCGGTTCGCCCAACCTGATAGCTTACTGACTCCAATTGGGTGATGGCTCGTTCTGCCTGAAACTTGTATGCAATAGCCCAACGTGGAGATTTGGCAGTGAATCCCAAACTTTGCTGTTGATCAAAACGATTGATCTTGATAACCACACCGTCAATCTCGTAGGGCAAATCAAACCTATTTTGATCCCAGTGATCCAAATACCGAAAAACCTCCTCTACCGTAGCGGCCAAAATAGCGGTCTGAGGAACTTTAAAACCCCAAGATCGTGCTTTTTCCAGTCCCAGCATTTGTGAGTCAACACCCAAATCCTCTCCTGCCAATGCATATAAAAAACAAGCCAAAGGTCGTTCTGCCACCAATCTACTGTCCTGAAGCTTGAGTGAGCCCGAAGCCGTATTTCTCGGATTCATAAAAGGCTCCTCACCCATTCTTATGCGTTGTTCATTCATGGCTTTGAAGCCCTCGAAGGGCAGAACAATTTCTCCCCTGATCTCAAAAAAATCGGGATAATCCCCTTTCAACTCCAATGGAATGGTTGGAATGGTCCTCAAATTCAATGAAACATCATCGCCCTGAGTACCATCACCTCTGGTTACCCCCCTTAAAAACTTCCCCCCTTCATATGTTAGGCTGATGGAAGCCCCATCGTATTTTAACTCACAAGTAAATTCAAATTTTTCATCCCCTAATACCTTTTTCACACGTGCTACCCATTGTGACAACTCCACTTTGGAATAGGTATTGGAAAGGGAATACATCGGGTAGCGGTGGGCTTGTGTTTTGAAATTCTTGGTCACTCCTCCCCCAACGCGCTGAGTGGGAGAATTGGGATCAAAAAGTTCAGGATATTGTCGCTCCAACTCTTGAAGAGAACTGAGCATTTGGTCAAATTCAAAATCACTTATCTTGGGAGCATCCAATATGTAATACAAGTAATTTTGCTCGTGTAAAGCTTCCCTTAATTGCTTGATTTTTTCCTGATCATCCATTTATGACTTAACCGCTTTTAGCATTCTTTTTTTTCCAAAAATATCATTTCTCACTTCAATATCCTTAAAAGTTCTTCTTTTAATGTAGGTGAGCAAGTCTTCTTTAAATTTTGGGTTGATCTCTAGATACAAACATCCATTGGGGTTGAGACTGGATTGCGCTATAGCAATAATTTTTTTATAAAAATAAAGTGGTTCTCGCTTTGGTGTAAACAAGGCCAAATGCGGTTCGTATTCCAATACATTGGACAACATCTCCTTTTTTTCATCAGGTTCAATATAGGGCGGGTTTGAAACAACCACATCTATGGATTTGCTCCAAACCTTGATAGTTGTCAGATCTTGTTGGATAAAATCTATTTTCGCATGGTGGTGTGAAGCATTTTTTTTTGCGATATCTAGAGCGGTCTCCGATACGTCCAAGGCTTCAATACAGAATTTGCTTTGTTCTTTTGCTAAACTAATGGCAATACAACCACTCCCTGTTCCCAACTCCAAAACATTACGATGATCTTTTACATCTTTAAAATCACTCAAAACCCATTTGACCAGTTCCTCTGTCTCTGGACGCGGGATCAGCACTTGCTCGTTTACATAAAATGACCTTCCGTAAAAATAAGACTCGTTAATAATATATTGCAGGGGAATGTATTGTTTCAATTTATCTAGGGCTAGGGATAATTTCATTAACTCGTATTTATTGATTTGATATTCAGGATTCAAAACAGAAAAAGATGGGGGCCATTTAAAATAGAAATCCGTTAGCCGAGTATAGAAAGTTTTGATTTCAGGTTTTGAGTAATAACCTGTCAAAGAAGAGTTAAAATGATTTATAAATTCATTTAAAAGCATGTGTAAAATTAATACAATCATTTTTGAGTTAAATTTGATCTGTTTAAATTTTTTGATGGAATAATGAATGATGCCATTTTCATGGAACGCTGCCTCGAATTAGCCAAGAAAGGTTTGGGAAATACCTATCCCAATCCGCTGGTGGGAAGTGTGATCGCTCATGAGGGAAAAATCATATCCGAAGGATGGCACAAAAATGCGGGCTCCAACCATGCAGAGAGGGAAGCCATCTCAAAAGTTAAAGATCCATCCCAACTTTTTAATAGCACATTATATGTAAATTTGGAACCCTGTGATCATTTTGGTAAAACCCCCCCCTGTTCAGATTTAATTTTGGAAATGAAAATACCAAGGGTAATCATTGGATGTCTAGATGAAAACAAAAAAGTTTTGGGTAAAGGGTTAAAAAAACTTCAAGATGCAGGATGTGAGGTTGAAATTGGTATTCTTGAATCCAAATGTCGGAAACTCAATCGTCGTTTTTTTAGTTTCCATAGCAAAAAACGACCCTACGTCATCTTAAAGTGGGCCGAAAGTATCGACGGGTTTATTGCTCCAGAAGAAACCCAAAAAAAATTCTGGCTGACTAATCCATTTTCCAAACAACGTGTCCACCATTGGAGAAGTCAAGAACAAGCCATCATGATTGGGGTGCAAACAGCACTTAAGGATAACCCAAAATTGAATACCCGTTTGTGGAAAGGGAAAAACCCATTGGCTGTGGTGATTGATCCCCACCAAAAATTATTCAATACCGAAAGGGATTTTGAATTACATAAAGGGAAATTTCTTACTATCAAAAATCAAGAACAGAGTAAAGTTCATTTGCCCCTAAAAGCTCGAGAAATTTTGGATCAACTCTATGATAACAATATACAGTCCGTAATCATAGAGGGTGGAAGGAAAACCCTTCAATACTTTATTGATGAGGGTCTTTGGGATGAAGCAAGAATTTTTGTCACAAAAGAGGAATTGGGCTCAGGCTTAAAAGGGCCACTGATTAATTGGGATAAGGCACATACCACTTCGTCAATAAAAGGGGATAAACTGATTTATCTTTACAATGATTCAATGATCTCTAACATAGCCTGAGGACACTTTATGGGTCTGTTGGTTTCACGATTTAGAAAAGCCAAAGTGGTTGAACCATTTGCGATTTCCTTCTCAGATTCATTGATGATTACATAATCAATCTTTATGCTAGCTGTTGGGATTTTATCAATCGTTAATTTTATCCTAAGTGAATCATCAAAAAAAGAAGGAGATTTAAAATTAACTTCAGCAAAAACTACTGGCATTATAATTCCACTTCGCTCAAGCTTAGCATAGGAAAAACCTATGCTGTTGAGCCATTCGATTCTGGCCATCTCAAAATAATTGAGGTAATGGCTATGATGTGCGAATCCCATTTGATCCGTTTCTGTATATCTAACTCTAAAAATCTGTGAAATATATGATATCAAATGATAAGTAATATGTTAAAAAAATGTTAGTAATGTCAGTTCTATAATTTCATAAAAAAAAATTAAAAAATCAATTAAAAAAAAACTTTTTTTTCAGTTTTTTATTTCAATATTTGTAATGTTATGATCTTGTGACTTTCTCAAAAGATTTTGATCTAATTAAACTATATTTTAATAACCTGGATGGAGGCCTCTGCTGAAAAAATTTGGAATAACTGCTTAAAATTTATCAAAGATAATATACAGCAACAAGCTTTCAAGACTTGGTTCGAACCCATCATCCCTCTCAAAACCACCGAAAATTCTTTAAGTATTCAAGTTCCCAGTAAATTTTTTTATGAATGGCTTGAGGAACATTATGTCAAAATCTTAAAAGTTGCACTGACTAGGGAATTAGGTGAAGATGCCCGTTTGATCTATATCATTAAAATGGAAAATACTTTTGGGAATAAAACACCTTTTACCGAAAGGAT
>CAJVZM010000071.1 GCA_913020475.1 uncultured Flavobacteriaceae bacterium | reverse complement strand
TCGGAAGACAGCCTGACGCCACAGGAAAAATTCAAACAGTGATGCTAATCGCAGCAGCCTTGGTTGAGGGTATAGGCTTTGCAGCTTTGTTTGCATTGTAATAAAACGCTATCCTAGAATTAACTTAGGATTGCATTGATTTAAAACCTTATTTTAAAATGGAGAAATTAATCGGTGAGTTTTCTTTTGGCCTGTTTTTTTGGCAGCTACTTATTTTTATCTTTTTGGTATTACTTTTGAAGAAATTCGCCTGGAAGCCAATTTTAGACACCGTCAACGAGCGAGAATCCTCTATAAAAAATGCTATGAGCGAAGCTGAAAAAGCCCGCAATGAAATGGCATCAATTCAAGAAAGTAATCAAAAAGTTTTAAAAGAAGCAAGGGCAGAACGCGAAGCCTTACTGAAGGAGGCAAGGGCCACTAGCGCTGAAATGGTTGCACTAGCAAAGACCAATGCTCAGACGGAGGCCAATAAAATTATTGCTCAAGCACAAGAAGCAATTAAAAATGAAAAGCGTACTGCGGTTAATGAATTAAAAAATCAAGTTGCTCAAATTTCGTTGGAAATTGCTGAAAAAATAATTGAAACCGAATTGGACAACAAGGATAAACAAGCCCAATTAGTCGATAAATTACTTAAGGACGCATCTTTATGAAATCAGGAAGAGCTGCATTGAGATATGCCAAGGCATTACTGGACTTTTCCATTCAAATTCAAGAGGAAAAAACTGTATTTGGTGAGATGCAAAATATTTTTTCTGTAATGCAAAGTAGTACCGATTTAGATGACGCCTTGAACAATCCTGTTTTGCCTACCAAACAAAAACAGCAGATCATCAATGAGGTTTTTAATAAAAGCAGCAAGACTACTCAAAAGCTTTTCAATTTGCTTTCTCAAAACAACAGAGAAGGTATATTGGATGTCGTTGCTCAAAAATACATTGAATTATATGATCAATACAAGGGCAAGGTCGTTGCAAGGGTAACTACCGCGATGCCACTGACAAATGCTTTGGAAAAGAAAGTACTTCAGAAAGCAGCAGAATTATCTCCATTGAAAATTGAATTAAAAAATATCATTGATTCCACAATCAAAGGAGGTTTTATTCTTAGGGTAGGCGATTTACAGTACAACGCGAGTGTCGCCGAGCGAATGGAAAAATTAAAAAGAGAATTGATCACATCCTAAAAAAAGTTAAAAAATAAGATGGCAGAAGTAAAACCCGCTGAAGTTTCAGCAATATTAAAAAATCAATTGGCAGGATTCGAAGCCACTGCTACTATGGACGAGGTAGGAACTGTACTCCAAGTTGGGGACGGTATCGCTAGAGTTTATGGCCTTACCCATGCAGAGTACGGTGAATTAGTAACCTTTGAAAACGGAATAGATGGAATGGTACTTAACCTTGAGGAAGATAATGTCGGGGTTGTATTGTTAGGGCCTTCAAAAGAAATTAAGGAAGGTAATACAGTAAAAAGAACAAAAAAGATTGCTTCTATAAATGTAGGAGAAGGAATCGTTGGCCGTGTTGTTGACACATTGGGGACCCCCATTGATGGTAAAGGACCACTCAAAGAGGAAACGTTTCAAATGCCATTGGAAAGAAAAGCACCTGGAGTAATTTTTAGACAACCGGTAAACGAACCACTACAGACTGGAATTAAATCCATTGACGCTATGATTCCTGTAGGTAGGGGTCAACGGGAGTTGGTTATTGGTGACCGTCAAACAGGCAAAACCACTGTATGTATTGATACTATCCTAAACCAAAAAGAGTTTTTTGATGCAGGAGTGCCTGTATACTGTATCTATGTTGCAATAGGTCAAAAAGCTTCAACTGTTGCTGGGATTGCTAAAATTCTTGAAGATAAAGGGGCTCTTGATTATACGACTATCGTTGCGGCAAATGCCTCTGATCCTGCACCGATGCAGGTCTACGCTCCATTCGCTGGGGCAGCGATTGGGGAATATTTTAGAGATACAGGTCGCCCAGCTTTAATAATATATGATGACCTGTCTAAACAAGCTGTTGCTTATCGTGAAGTATCACTTTTACTTCGCCGCCCTCCAGGCCGTGAAGCCTATCCTGGAGACGTATTCTATCTTCACTCCAGATTATTGGAGCGTGCGGCAAAAGTAATAGCAGATGATGAAATTGCTAGGGGAATGAATGACCTTCCTGAATCCCTAAAACACAAAGTAAAAGGAGGAGGTTCCCTCACTGCATTACCTATTATTGAAACACAAGCAGGAGATGTATCTGCTTATATTCCGACCAACGTAATTTCCATCACCGATGGTCAGATTTTCTTGGAGTCGGATTTATTCAACTCTGGTGTCCGCCCTGCGATTAATGTTGGAATTTCTGTGTCTCGTGTGGGTGGATCAGCCCAGATTAAATCCATGAAAAAAGTTGCAGGAACGCTAAAACTCGACCAGGCTCAGTTCCGGGAATTGGAAGCATTTGCAAAATTTGGATCTGATCTTGACGCCGCAACCTTAAATGTAATTGAAAAGGGACGGAGAAACGTGGAGATATTAAAGCAAGCGCAAAACGACCCCTTTACTGTTGAAGATCAAGTTGCAATCATTTATGCTGGGTCAAAAAACCTCCTCAGAAAGGTACCCGTTGAAAAGGTTAAAGCGTTTGAAACCAGTTTTTTGTCAAACTTAAAAAAGAACAACAAAAAAGTATTGATAGAACTAAAAGCAGGTAAGCTTACTGACGAAGTACTCGACACCTTAAATAAAGTTGCAGAAGAAACCTCTAAAGCATTTGAATAAGGGATGGCTAATCTAAAAGAAATACGGAATCGTATTGCCTCGGTCTCTTCAACCATGCAAATAACAAGTGCAATGAAAATGGTGTCTGCAGCCAAGTTGAAGAAAGCACAGGACGCAATTACTGCAATGCGACCTTATGCTAGTAAGTTGACTGAATTAATTCAAAATCTTAGTGGAGGTCTCGGTGGCGATGGAGAAAACCCTTACACAGCTAGCCGACCAGAGGAGAATGTTTTGTTAATCTCCATTACCTCTAACAGAGGATTGTGTGGTGGTTTTAATGCTAATGTTATCAAGGAAACCCTTAGACTTTGCAGAGAAGATTTTAACGGAAAAAATATTGAAGTATTGGGAATCGGAAAAAAGGGAGGGGATATTCTCTCCAAAACCCAAACCATGAAAAGTCGTCATGATAGCCTTTTTGATGACCTAAATTTTGAAGATACCGCTACTGTTGCATCTGAGGTGATGGAGGCCTTTGACCAAGGAACTTATGACAAGATACTTTTGGTTTATAACCGATTTAAAAATGCTGCCACCCAATTGGTCACTGTTGAACAATTTTTACCCATCGTTGCAGCGAAAAGTTCCAGCGAAAAACAAAGTGGGGATTATCTTTATGAGCCTTCACAAACGGCAATCGTAAATGAGTTATTGCCCAAGTCCTTAAAAATACAACTTTTTAAGGCTTTAAGGGATTCCCTCGCGAGTGAACACGGTGCACGGATGACCGCAATGCATAAGGCTACTGATAATGCCACAGAGCTTAGAGATCAACTTAAACTCACCTACAACAAGGCCCGCCAGGCATCCATTACCAATGAAATTCTCGAAATTGTTGGAGGGGCAGAAGCTTTAAATGGTTAAAGTAAAACCCTTGAGTTTTATTTAACACTCTAATTTTACTGTGCTTTTTGTATTTTTGATTAAATACTAAATATGATTAAAATTCCTGTTGTTTATACTGGTAAAGGTGAGCTAGCTAAATATGCTACACATTTATCTGCTGGAATGGATCTACGTGCCAATATTCCGTTGTCCATTACCCTGCAGCCGCTAGAGAGAACAATAATACCAACCGGGCTATCCATTTCCCTCCCTGAGGGATACGAGGCACAAGTTCGCCCCAGAAGCGGCTTGGCTGCAAAATATGGTGTCACTGTGCTCAATTCTCCGGGCACTATTGATGCTGACTACCGTGGAGATATCGGCGTAATTATGGTCAATCTATCTCAAGAACCCTTTACCATTTTGCCTGAAGACCGAATTGCCCAACTGGTTGTAGCTAAATACAGTCGAATCAAATGGGAGCTTGCTGAATCATTACCTGACTCGATAAGAGGCGAGGGCGGCTTTGGAAGTACCGGTAAAAAATAAGATTAATGTATTTGTTAAAATTTAAATATATGATAATTTGAAAATTATTGTTCCTATGGCTGGTAGAGGCTCAAGATTAAGACCGCACAGCCTAACTGTTCCAAAACCAATGCTGCCAGTAGCAGGGTCCCCTATTGTAGCCCAATTGGTAAATGAAATTGCTAGGGTTGTCGCTGAGCCCATTGAGGAAGTTGCCTATGTATTGGGTGATTCCGCTTTTTTTGGAAAGTCTATTGAAGAAGAATTGACCCAAGTAGCTCACGATCTTGGTGCTAAATCAAAAATTTACAGACAGTTAGAGCCACTCGGAACCGGCCATGCGGTTATGTGTGCTGCTGATTCCCTTTCTGGACCTATTATTATAGCTTATGCTGATACCCTTCTTCGCACTGATCTTTCTCTTGATTCTAAGGTAGATGGTATGATTTGGGTAAAAAAGGTAGTCAATCCAAAAGCCTATGGAGTTGTTCAGCTAAATCAAAATGGTGTGATCACCTCCTTGGTCGAAAAACCCGAGGAATTTGTTTCCGATTTAGCTGTGATTGGCATTTATTATTTTAGGGATGCAGAAGTCATTAAATCAGAATTGGCAAAAAGTATGAAGAAAGCTCGCGATCATGGAGAGGAATTTTTACTAAATGAGGGAATTCTTTCCATGATGAATAAAGGCGCCGTCTTTACTCCCGGATCGGTAAAAGAATGGATGGATTGTGGAAATCCAAAAATCACATTGGAGACCAATAGAAAAATGTTGGGAATTTTAACGGAAGAAGGTAACAAACTTGTTTCTGAAGATGTTATATTAGAAAGTAGTGAGATTATTCCACCTTGTTATGTAGGTAAAGGTGTTGTCCTAAAAAACTCAACCGTAGGACCTAACGTAGCTATTGGGGAAGGTTCTCTTGTGGAGCATTCAACGATTTCGGATTGTCTCATTCAAAAAAACACGGTAATTAAAAATGCAAAATTAGAAGGCTCTATGATTGGCAGTCATGTAAAGTATGACGGTAACCATTCTTTTATAAGCATTGGAGACTATTCTGAATTGATTTAAAATGTTAAGAAACGACAGTATCTTTCGGCTTATAAAAATTGGGCTCATCCTCACGATGATTTTTGTCACCGCTTGTAAATCCCCTGCGATTTTACCCAGTAAAACCCCTATAAAAGACCGACCAATTAAGGAATTGACCAAAGCTATTTCGAAAAATGGGGCTGACTTTAAAAAATTTAGATCTCGGGTTAAAACAACCTATTACGATGGTAAAAGAAGCCAACAGCTAATCATTAACCTTAGGATGGAGAAAGACAAATCCATATGGATGAGTGCGAATATTTTGGTGCCTATCGCCAAAATATTAATAACCCCTAAAAAAGTATCCTTCTATGAAAAGTTTCAAAAAACCTTTTTTGAAGGAGATATTACTTTTATCAACGACCAATTCAATACCAATTTTGATTTTAAGGACATCCAGAACCTCTTGATTGGCCTACCACTTGCTGACTTAAATCGTGGAAAATGGGAAACCATTTCTCACCCGAAATACTATATACTGACCCCTAAGTCTGGTAAAATGCAATTGAGGCCTACCTTTTTTTACGACCCTAATGATTTTAGTTTAAGAGAACAACGATTTTTAGTTGCTGGAACGATGCAATCATTAACAATTAAATATATCGATTACCAGCGATTAGAGGGAGAATTCCTTCCTAGAGAAATCGAAATTTCACTTTTTGATGGAAGCGAACTGAAAAGGATAACCCTTGAATATACTAGAGTCGATTTCCCTGACCGGATAAGCTTGCCCTTTCAAATACCACAAGGTTATAAATCAATTGAATTGTAATGCTTAGCAACAAGTGGTTTTGGACATTAGGGTGTTTACTGATCACTTCAATTGGAACAGCTCAGCCCAATTCATCACGCCAGAGATCACTTGAGGTAGAAAAAAAACGACTCCAACAGGAAATCAAACAAATCAACACTTTACTATTCGATAACAGCCTTAAAGAGAAATCATTCGTTTCACAAGTTGAGGATTTAGATTTAAAAATTTCTGTTAGGAGTCAATTAGTAAAAGTCAACAACCAGCAAGCCAATTTACTGACTCGTCAAATTAACGTCAACCAAAGAGATATTACTAAACTAAGGAGTGAACTAGAAGATCTAAAGAAAGATTATGCTGATATGATAACTAATTCTTACAAAAGTAAATCCTCCCTCAATCGATTGATGTTTTTGTTTTCCTCTAAAGATTTTCTTCAGGCTTACAAAAGGATTCAGTACATGAAACAGTACGCAAATTACAGAAAGAAACAAGGAAAAGAAATTACTGAAAAAACTCAAACGCTTCAAACCTTGAATAAAACCTTGCTTGAGCAAAAGATTCAGAAAGAGGTTTTAGTAGCCGAGAACAAAAAAGCACAACAAGTCTTGCGGGATGAGCGAAAATCTCAGCAGCGTCTCATTCGAAGTCTCAAATCCAAATCACGTTCCCTTTCTGCTAAAATTAAGCAAAAACAGCTTAAAGCAGTCGCTATAGATAGAGAAATCCAGCGCTTGATAAGGGAAGCAATTGCCGCCTCAAATAAAGCAGCTGGAAAAACTTCTAAAAACGCATTTGTTCTAACCCCGGAAGCCAAGTTATTGGCTAAAAATTTCGTTGCGAATAAGGGTAAACTTCCCTGGCCTGTTGAAAAAGGACTTGTTGTTCAGCGATTTGGAACCCAGCCTCATCCAGTAGTAAAAACTACTATGATTAAGAGCAACGGGGTAACTATAGCCACCAGCGTGAAAAGCCAAGCTAGATCGGTATTTGATGGAGAGGTGATGACGGTGCTAAGTTTTAAGGGAAATAATCCAACAGTATTGATTAAACATGGAAATTTTATCACTACATATAAAAATATAGCAAAAGTATATGTTAAAAAAGGGGATAAGGTTAAATCAAAACAAGCAATAGGAGAGATATTTACCAATCCACAGACAGGCAAAACCATCTTACAATTCAGCGTGTTTAATGAATTAAAACCACAAAATCCAAAGAACTGGATTTATAAGATGTAGAGTTATTTTTCTACTAAAAACCAAACGTCTTCTTTAAGAGCAAACCTAACATAGTTGTGAAGATTAAGTGCCTCTCGTTTAGAAACAAATCTACCATAAGCTACGCGGTATAAGCCTTGCGGATTTAATTCTGTAAAGGCAGCATCAAAACCATTAACTCTAAGATTTTTTAATAATCTTTCAGCATTATCAATTGATCTGAAAGAGCCTGCCACGACACTGTAGTAGGTTCTATCTAGAGGGGTACTTTCAGTCAACTTAGGCTCGGAATTAAAAGAGAGATTCATTTTGGTTAATGAACCCAAATTAAATGTTGCTTTTTGAACATTACTTTTAATTTTCTTTTGTGCCAGCTCCATTGACTTTGTTTTTTCGTTTACCAAATATTGATTTCCAAAATAATATATAGAACCAGCTAAGGCGATTCCAATGAGTCCGATTGCTGCATACTTTCCAAAAGGCTTGCGATCCTTTTCTTTTTTTCCTGGTGTGAACATTAAATTTTCTTTGTTTTCTTTTTCCATATTTAGTGGTTGATTGGATTTTTCGATATCTGTATGGTTTAGATTTATTGGCTTTCTACAAAAGCTCCCTAGACCAAAAGCACTGAGGTCAAAATTAATTTTACCATCTGGATAAAAGGTAATCTTTTTTTGGGAGTTCAATCGCATTTCTCCTATTCCAGGGAATAATAATTGTTGTGTAATTAGCCTTTGTTTCCAGCTAATGACCTCTTTTTCAATTCTCCTTAGGGCTTGTTCAAATGACATGTTTTCCTTTTGCGCAATATAGTGGGCCAATATCCCATCGTTGCTACTCAACAAGCTGTTAAAACTAACTTCTTTCTTCGGAGGAAAAATCAAACCCGTATCAGGCTGAATCAAAACATTTATTGAACGGGTAAGAAAAGCACCAAAGCTAGGGACAGTAACACACTCATGCTTGAAGAGTAATTCCTTTATGTATTGTTGAGTTAACATTAATCAAAGATAATAAAAAACTTACCCTATAATAATCATAAAAATCTAAGACAGTAATTTTAAAGCAATAAAAGGTATTTTCTTCAAAGAATTACTTTAAAAAATTGCACTTTATTTAAGCTTAAACAAATCCAATGTACTCCAACTACTATGTATTGAATAGATTCCTAGGCTTAATGAATATTTATTATTCCTAGTATTAAAGATTAAATAGATCACAGATCCTTAGCAATTTAAAATAAAACTATTGAAAGAAATATATTGATAATAAAAGTAAAATTATTGAAGTGATAAAATCAGAAACCTAATTTTTTTCTCACCCGGAGCAGGACTTCATCAGCAATTTTACTTGCTTTATTTGCCCCTTTTGCTAATGCAACTTCAACTTCTTCAGGGTGTTCGCTATAGTAATTAAATTTTACTCTTTCAAGTTTAAATTTCTCCATTATTAACTCAAATAAAGCTTGTTTAGAATCTCCATAGCCGATTTCCCCCTTTATATATTTTTGACGAAGAGTATTAACCTGATTTTGATCACCTAATATGCTGTATATCTCAAATAAAATACATTCATCAGGGTTCTTGGGCTCATCAACGGATTTACTGTCTGTTTTAATACCCATTATTTGACTGCGCAGCTTTTTTTCAGGAAGAAAAATATTTATTGTATTATTCTTTGATTTACTCATTTTATTTCCATCTGTACCAATTACATACTGAGTATTTTCTTGAATCTTAGCTTTTGGCAAAACAAATGTTTTTCCCAATTGATGGTTAAAACGC
>CAJVZM010000070.1 GCA_913020475.1 uncultured Flavobacteriaceae bacterium | reverse complement strand
AAATACCTTCCTATAAAGTTTACGAGGACGAAAAGTGCTATGCTTTTTTGGACATCAATCCCAATGCTGTGGGACACACCCTATGTGTCACCAAAAAAGAAGTAGATAAAATCTTTGACTTATCAGAGGACGACTACAATCATTTGATGCAATTTTCCAGAAAAGTGGCCTTGGCGGTTCGAAAAGCCATTCCCTGCAAAAGGGTAGGAATTAGTGTAATTGGCTTGGAAGTTCCACATGTTCATGTTCATTTGATCCCTCTCCACAGCATGGAGGATGCGACATTTCAAAATAAGCAAAGCCTCACACCCGATGAGTTCCAGTCCGTTGCAAAAAAAATTCAGGATTGTATTTAGTGCTTCTTTAAAACGATTTCAAAGGTCGTTCCCTTGTCCAATTCAGAGGATTTAACGCTTATTTTACCCTTGTGGTAATCTACAATGATTCTTTTGGCCAAAGAAAGCCCAAGACCCCATCCACGTTTTTTGGAGGTAAACCCTGGGCTAAAAATCTTTTTGAAGTGCTCCTTTTTGATTCCCGATCCTGTGTCACTGATTTCGATATGGATTGCATGGGCTTGTTGCGTAAGTATTAGACTTATCTTTCCTTTCCCTCTCATAGCATCAATGCCATTTTTGATCAAGTTCTCCAGAGTCCAACTAAAGAGTTGGGTGTTCAGTGGCAGCATTATTTTCTTATTGGGTAGTTCGCTGTGGAATTCAATCAGATCAGAGCTTCGCCTTTTGAGATATTGTAAAGTTTTTTGGGTTTCGCTCACAACATCGGCCGTGGTCAACTCCGGGAGTGAACCCACCTTTGAAAAGCGATCTGTGATGATTTGAAGCCGTTCAATATCTTTCGCCATCTCGTCCAAAGCCTCACTTTTTCCGTTTTCTTGGAGCAAGGTAACCCAACCGATCATTGAGGACAGTGGTGTACCAATTTGATGGGCGGTTTCTTTGGCCATGGCCGCCCATAATCGATTTTGCTCGGATATTTTGGAGGTTTTAAAAACAAAATACAATACAGCTCCAAAAAGAAAAATGATCAGTAGTAAGGCTAAGGGATAATATTGTAGTTTTTTGAGCAGTACAGAATCTCCATAATACAATTTTTGATTGATGTTCGAAAGACTGTCTTGATAACGAATCAAAATCGGTTGGTTTTCCTTTTTGATCCTATCCAATTGTTTATAAATAATCAAAGAGTCTTCCAAGGCAGGATCCCAGTCGATGTTTTTATGTCCGATGATTATACCATTTTCATCGACTTGTATCATGGGATTGATCCAAGTTTGTCGGAACACCAAATGAAAGGTGAGGTTATTGACCGTAGAATTTTCGATCAGTTCCTGTTGCGCCATGCCCCACAGCTCCATTTTAGAGCGCTCCTCCTTTTTGAGGTTTTGAAATAAAATATTGGTGTTCCACAAAATCAAGGCAACGATAAAAAAGGCTCCCAAAAGCCAACTGTTGTTCTTGTTTTTTTTGATGAAACTAAGCAACCTACTGCAGTATTAGATAAAGCTAAGATACTGTAAATAAAAGAAAAGCATTCCGCTCCCATCCAGACAAAACTTTTTTTAAATTTGCTTCAATATCAAAAATCGCACTATGGAAGTTACGGGAAAAATAAAATGGTTGGATGAAACCAAAACTTATGGCAACAATGGTTTTAGAAAAAGAGAGGTGGTGGTTACCACAGAAGAACAATACCCCCAGCATATTCTAGTAGAGTTTATCCAAGATAAATGCGATTTGCTCAACGCATTTCAAATGGGTCAAAATGTAAAAATTGGGATTAACCTCAGGGGTAGGGAATGGGTAAACCCTCAGGGAGAGACCAAATATTTCAATTCGGTCCAAGGTTGGCGCATTGAAGCTGTCGGAGAAAGCTCCAGCTCAGAAATGCCTCCTATGCCTCCGCCGCCCGCCTTCGAACCTGCAGACGATGCTACCGAGGGGCCAGATGACGACTTGCCTTTTTAGATTATTGGCTTAATTCCCCATAACGATGGCAATCCACCAAATGGTCGTTGACCATTCCAGTCGCTTGCATATGGGCATAAACCACTGTGGGACCAACAAATTGAAAACCGTTTTGTTTTAAATCTTTGCTTATTTTTTCCGAAAGGGGAGTTTTTGCGGGAATTTCTTCTAGGGTTTTGAAACTGTTTTGTAGGGGTTTTCCTTCTACAAAATTCCAAATATATTGGGAAAAAGTGCCGTGTTTTTCACGAATCGTGATAAAGCGTTGTGCGTTGTTAACCGCTGCTACAATTTTTTGTTTATTTCTGATGATGCCTTCGTTGCCTAACAGAGTGTTTATTTTATCCTCTCCAAAGTGAACTATTTTTTCAAAATCAAATTGGTCAAAAGCCTTTTTAAAATTTTCTCTTTTTCGCAATATCGTAATCCAACTCAGCCCAGCTTGAAAGGTTTCTAAAGTGAGAAATTCAAATAATTTTAGGTCTTCAAAAATGGGAAGCCCCCATTCCTGATCATGGTATAGTTTGCATAGGGCGTCTCCTTCACACCATGCACAACGATTGATTTGGGTTTTCATATCCCACAAGTTAACTTTTTTTCCAAAAAAAAAGCACCTCCATCGGAAGTGCTTTCTTTATTATGGTTTGAATACTTTCTAACCCAAGGCAACACGTTTAAAACCAGTTACCACTAAATCCGGATCAGCAGATTTAACATAGTCGGATACAGAAATTTTACCATCTTTGATGTAGGCCTGATTGACCAAGGTATTGTCTTTGAAGAAACGTTTGATTTTTCCTTTGGCGATATTGTCCAACATGGCCTCGGGCTTACCTTCTTGACGCAATTGGTCTTTGGCGATCTCGATTTCTTTTTCAACGACACTGGCATCAACACCTTCCTCATTAAGGGCTATAGGATTCATAGCGGCGGCCTGCATGGCTACATTTTTGGAAATCTCTGCGGCATTGTCAACGATACCCGAAAGACCGACCAACGTAGCGATTTTGTTACCCGCATGGATATAAGAACCTACATAGGGAGCAGTGAGCTTGCTGAAACCACCGATTTCGATTTTTTCACCGATGACTCCAGTTTGTTCTGTTAGTTTATCGGCTACAGTCATTCCTTGGAATTCACTGGAGAGAAAAGCATCTTTAGTATCAAACTGTAAGGCGTGATCTACCAATGCACGCGCCAGTTCTTGATAAGCGTCATTTTTGGCGACAAAGTCGGTTTCACAATTCACCGATACCAAAACACCAGCGGTGTGATCTTCGTTCACTTTGGCCAAAGCTGCACCCTCAGAGGATTCTCTGTCGGCACGATTGGCAGCTACTTTTTGACCTTTCTTTCTAAGGTTTTCAATGGCTTTATCAAAATTGCCCTCGGCTTCTACTAAGGCTTTTTTGCAATCCATCATGCCCGCTCCAGTAGACTTACGTAGTTGATTAACTTCTGCGGCTGTAATTTTCATAATCAATGTATAATGGTTAATTATTTTTTATCACCACCGGCCTCAGCGGCTTTGTCTTCAGATTCTTCAGTCTTGGAAGCTTCTTTTATGACAGGAGTTTCTTCTGTCTCTTTTGCAACACTAGCTTTAGCAGGGACTTCGGTTTCCACGGTCTTTTCGCTATTAGCTTGCTCATGAGATTCTTTTTCGTTTTTACGCTCTTGTAGGCCTTCTGCTATGGCGTCAATAACTAAAGACATGATTTTATCGATTGACTTAGTCGCGTCGTCGTTGGCAGGAATAACATAATCAACCTCTCTGGGGTCACAGTTGGTGTCCACCATGGCAAAAATGGGAATTTTTAATTTTTGAGCTTCTTTGACGGCGATATGTTCTCTTTTGATATCAACGACAAAAAGGGCGCCAGGAAGGCGGGTCATGTCATTAATAGATCCTAAATTTTTCTCCAATTTCGCTCTTAATCGGTCAACCTGCAATTTCTCTTTTTTGGAAAGGGTTTCAAAAGTACCGTCTTTTTTCATTCGGTCGATGGCCGCCATTTTTTTTACGGCTTTACGGATGGTAACAAAGTTGGTTAACATTCCACCAGGCCAGCGCTCGGTAATGTATGGCATTTTGACTTTTTGAGCTGAATCAGAGACAATATCTTTGGCTTGTTTTTTGGTTGCGACGAAGAGAATTTTTCTGCCTGAGGCAGCGATTTTTTTCAAAGCTTCAGAAGCTTCCTCAATTTTAGCCACTGTTTTGTATAGGCTAATAATGTGGATCCCGTTTCGCTCCATATAAATGTAGGGAGCCATGTTGGGATTCCATTTGCGGGTTAGGTGTCCAAAATGGACGCCTGCGGAGAGCAGGTCTTTTACGTTTGTTTGTGCCATAGTTTTAGTTTACGTTCTCTTGAAAGTAGCAATAAACCTTTGGGTTTATTTAGATGCTAAACTTATTCCCGCCTTAACGGTTCAAGCAACAGGGTTTAATGAAATAAATATGAACTTATCACCTCGAAAACGCGACTAGCGTTTAGAGAATTGATATTTTTTCCTCGCTTTTTTCTGACCGAATTTTTTGCGTTCCACCATTCTGGGATCACGTGTCAAGAGACCTTCGGGCTTTAGAACAGTTCTGTTTTCCTCATTGATTTTACACAAGGCTCTGGAAATAGCAAGTCGCACCGCTTCCGCTTGACCATTGTAGCCACCGCCTTTGACGGTTACCTTAAGGTTAAAATTGCCTTCATTTTCAGTCAAGGCTAGGGGTTGGGTGATTTTGTATTGTAATGTGGCAGTTGGAAAAAAATCGGTGTAATTCTTTTTATTAACCGTAATGGCTCCTTTTCCTTTGGAGACATAAAGACGAGCAACAGAGGTTTTTCTTCTACCGATAGTATGAATGACTTCCATCTAAATATGTTCTTTAATATTAATTATCTTAGGTTTTTGAGCTTCATGGCTGTGTGCGTTGCCGACAAATACCTTTAGATTTCTGAATAAAGCGGCTCCCAATTTATTTTTGGGTAACATCCCTCTTACAGCGTTTTCGATTAAACGCTCTGGGCCTTTTGCGCTCAACTGCTCCGCGTTTAATGATTTTTGTCCACCAGGATACCCTGTATGACGGATGTACTGCTTTTGCTTCCACTTGTTTCCTGACAGGCTTACTTTTTCAGCGTTGATTACGATGACATTGTCGCCACAGTCAACATGGGGGGTGAAATTGGTTTTGTGTTTTCCACGTATATGAATTGCAACAATAGAGGCAATCCTTCCCAAGGGAACGCTGTCGGCATCAACCAACACCCACTTTTTGTCAACAGTTTTAGCATTTGCTGAAATAGTCTTGTAAATAAGTGTATCCACAATTAAAATTTAATATATTCATTAAAAGGTTGCAAATCTACAATTATTCCCTTTGTTGTAAAAATATTTTTGCCCCTTTTTACATACATTGACTCATTTAAACTGGGCTTAATGGGGTCAGTTTAAGTTTTGTTAGTTTAAATAGGAAGAACTAAAGATTCCAAGTGAGAGTGATAAAGCCATGGAATGTTCTAATAGTAAAAATTTCTTGTAGAGTGTGTTAATTTGGTTATTCACAATGTTTATCCAAAATGTTAAGGGAGTTGTCAAGATAGGCTTAAAAAAATATAGAGTATTGAACCCTATTGAGTTACATTTCAAATATAATTGATGCAGTCGAGTGTAAGTGTCAATGTGCTTCTAGCCAATTCTCTCCAAAACCAATATCTACCAACAGAGGCAATCCGATGTCAAAGGCATTTTCCATTTCGGTTTTTACCATTTTTTCAAAGGCTTCTTTTTCGCTTTTTAGCACATCAAAAACCAATTCATCGTGGACTTGGAGTAACATCACGGACTTCCAATTTCCTTCTTTTATTTTACGATGGATTTGAATCATAGCGAGTTTGATAATATCGGCCGCACTTCCCTGAATGGGGGCATTGACCGCATTGCGTTCGGAGGCACCTCTGACCACTGTATTTTGAGAGTTGATGTCCTTTAAATAACGGCGACGTCCAAGTACAGTGACTACATATCCGTGTTCGCGAGCAAAATTCACTTGCTTAGAAATGTATTGTTTCAGTTGTGGATAGCTGGAGTAATAAGTATCGATCAGTTCTTTGGATTCAGTCCGGTTCAGGTTGGTCTGTTGACTCAATCCAAAGGCCGAAACCCCGTAAACGATTCCAAAGTTTACCGTTTTTGCATTGCTTCGTTGTTCGCGGGTCACCTTCTCCAGGGGTACATCAAAGACCCTGGAGGCAGTTGCAGCATGAATGTCTTCATTGTTTTGAAAAGCCTTGACCATGGCGGGATCTTTACTCAATGCCGCTATTATTCTCAGTTCAATCTGGGAGTAGTCAGCAGCCATAAGGATATGATCATTGTCTCTGGGGATAAAAGCTTTTCGTACCTCTTGTCCTCTGGAGGTCCGGATGGGGATATTTTGCAGGTTAGGATTGTTACTACTCAACCTTCCTGTGGCAGCAACGGCTTGATTGTAAACCGTATGGATTCTTTGCGTTTGTGGGTTTAAGTCATTGGGTAAAGCTGAAACGTAGGTATTTTCTAATTTTTGAATAGAGCGCCACTCCAATATTTTAGCGACAACCAGGTGATCTTTTGCCAAATAAGAGAGTATGTCTTCAGCCGTTGAATATTGACCCGTTTTGGTTTTTTTGGGCTTGTCTACCAATTTGAGTTTTTCAAAGAGGATTAGGCCCAACTGTTTGGGAGAGGCCAAATTGAATGTTTCTCCCACCTCTGTAAAAATATCTTTTTCTAAAACTGCAATGTCGGCCGTCAAGGTCATGGACAGCTGATTCAGGAATTCCACATTCAGATTGATCCCTTCTGCCTCCATGTCGGTCAATACTTCCACCAAGGGGAGTTCTACCTTATTAAAAAGTTCGGTGGTGCCAGCTTCGGCCAATTCCGTTTCAAAATGATATTTGAGTTGAAGGGTAATGTCGGCATCTTCGACAGCATATTCGGTTTGTTGATCCAGAGGTACATCGCTCATACTGCCTTGGTTTTTTCCTTTTTTTCCGATCAATTCGGTAATGGACTGTGGACTGTAGTTAAGATAAGTTTCTGCCAAAATATCCATATTGTGCGGCATATCGGGGTTGATGAGGTAGTGGGCGATCATGGTGTCATAGAGTGGTGCAACAACTTTTAGATCATATTTAATAAGTACTTTTAGATCATACTTGAGATTATGGCCAATTTTTTCGATTTGTGGATTTTCAAAAAAGGGTCTAAAAGCATCGATTATGGCTTGAGTTTCCCCACGATTTTCCGGCAAGACAAGGTAGTAACCCTTTTGTTGTTCCCAACTAAAAGCAATACCGACTAATTCGGATTGTAGTGCATCCAATCCAGTGGTTTCGGTATCAAAACAAACGCTGTTTTGTTGAAGTAATTTTTCAAGAAGTAGTGATCTTCCGGCTGGACTATTTACCATTTGATACTTGTGGTTGACGGATTTTTGATTTTTTTTTGAAGATTCGGCCTCAGCAGCACCTTGTCCTGGAGGAGGATTAAAAAGGTCAAACTGGGCAGTCGCAGCAGAAGCTACTGGGGTAGTGCTTTTTGTATGACTAGATTCGTTACTGAGGCTAAAAATCTTTTTAAAGTTTTCTTGTATTCTTCTGAATTCCAATTCTTCAAAAATGACACTAGCGGCTTCCATATCTGGTTCTGAAAGTTCATAGTCTTTTTCATTGAACTGAACAGGCACATCGGTGATTATTGTCGCCAGTTTTTTGGATAATACTCCTAGATCTTTGTTGGCCTCGATTTTTTCTTTGAGTTTGCCCTGAACTTGGTCGAGGTTATCGAAGAGGTTCTCCATACTACCAAACTGCTTTATAAACTTTTTGGCGGTTTTGTCTCCTACTCCTGGCAATCCTGGAATGTTATCCACACTATCGCCCATCATACCCAAGTAGTCTATAACCTGCTCTGGCCTTTCGATTTCAAATTTTTCTTGTACTTCTGGCACACCCCAAATCTCTATTCCGTTGCCCATTCGGGCAGGTCGGTACATAAATATGTTTTCAGAAACCAATTGGGCAAAATCTTTATCGGGGGTCACCATAAAGGTTTTGTAATTTTCTTTTTCAGCCTGTTTGGCTAAGGTTCCAATAATGTCATCGGCTTCAAAGCCCTTTTTTATCACTACGGGGATATGCATGGCCTCGAGGATTTTTTGAATATAAGGCACAGCAATAACAATGGCCTCTGGAGTTTCGTCTCGGTTGGCTTTGTATTCTGTAAACATCTCTGTCCTTTCATGGGATCCCCCTTTATCAAAACAGACCGCTAGGTGGTCGGGATTTTCTCGTTTGATCACATCCAAAAGAGAATTCATAAATCCCATTATGGCCGAGGTATTCATTCCTTTGGAATTGATTCGGGGATTTTTGATAAAGGCGTAATATCCCCTAAAAATCAGGGCGTAAGCATCAAGCAGAAAAAGTCTTTTTTTTTCGCTCATGGGAGGCATAAATTATTGTCTCAAGTTACAAAGATAAAGTTTCGCTTGTACTCGATATTATGGTTTTGTATTTTCACCTTATGGAAATGTTCGACGATAATTATTTTATGAAGCAGGCCTTGGTTGAAGCCCAAAAAGCCTATGAAGCTGAAGAGGTACCTGTTGGTGCTGTGGTCGTCATCGACAACAAAATCATCGCACGGGCACACAATCTGACCGAGTGTTTAAACGATGTTACCGCCCATGCTGAAATGCAAGCAATCACCTCTGCTTCCCATTTTTTAAACGGGAAATACTTGAGCGATTGTTCTCTTTATGTAACACTAGAACCTTGTGTGATGTGTATTGGGGCTATCTATTGGTCACAAATTGGTAAGATAGTATTTGGGGCTGAGGACAAAAAAAGGGGATTTCAACAGGCTCAGTTAGAGGCTCATCCTAAGGCCACCGTTTATGGAGGGATCATGGCCGAGGATGCAACGGCCCTATTGCGTGACTTTTTTCGAAACAAAAGGACATAAAAAAAGCCTCCACTTGGGAGGCTTTACTTTCAGTCGTAATGTATATTATAACAGTGAAATTTGCGAAGCTTGCTTCCCTTTCTTTCCTTCTTCTTCTACATATTCAACTTTATCACCCTCTTGGAGTGTTAGCCCAT
>CAJVZM010000069.1 GCA_913020475.1 uncultured Flavobacteriaceae bacterium | reverse complement strand
GGTTTTTTTCAAATTGGACTGAGTATCATTGTCCAATATATTACTAACACCTGCAAATAAAGAGTCTGCACTGGTCAGCATACTTTCAATTTTGAATTGTAAAGGTTCAATTTGACGATTTATTAGTTCAGTCAAGCCTGGTTTTACCTTGGTTTTAAGTGTATCACCGTCCTTGATCACACTCTTTAAATCAAAAACAGGAACAATTGCGATCGCCTTTCCACCAATGAGTCCTGTTTCATATAGCATTGCACTGCTTTCACTGGAAAAATCTAATTCCTCTCTCACCTGCATAGTAACCAAAATTTTGGTTGTGTTGGGAAGGAAATCAATTTGGGATATTTTACCAACACTCAGTCCGTTGATACTTACTTTGGCTCCTGAGATTAGACCTTCAACTTCCTGATAAATCACATAAAGGGTTTTTGTTTTTTTAAAAACAGCATTACCTTTAAGGAAGCTATACCCAAATACAAACAATGCAACACCACTTAGGACCAATATTGCAGTTTTGATTTCTCTATTGATTTTCAAATTGATATATATTTACAAGCCATACAAATTTAATGTTTTTTTATGGATAGCATTTATTCCAAAGCATCTAATGCCTCCGATAATTTGATTTTTTGATTTCCTCTAAAGGAGACTATAAAAGCAGATTTAAAACCTGCTCTTCGGGCTTTACTTCTTTTATTTTGTATGAATTTATAGCTTTTGGAATTTCCATAGAAATATTTGTAATAGTCCCCTTCTTTTTGTCTAATGATATTTTTTAAGCCTTTAAAGTTCTGAGGTTTAGCCTCAATGGGTTTTTTACTAGCAGCCAATTGAACCATAAAACGAATGTCTTTAGTTTCATTTAAATTTACTTTAGTAAGTTTTTTGGGGGTTTCTTTTTCTTCAAACAATTGTTGATTTACCACCCTTTTTTCCAATTCGTTTTTATAATTCACAATAGCTTTGGCGATGGCTTTAGAAATTTCATTTTGACCTTTTTTAGAATTGAGATAGGCTCCTTCTCTCCTATTGGTCAAAAAACCAGTTTCCACCAGTACACTGGGCATATAGGTATATTTTAAAACTACAAATCCGGCCTGTTTTACCGTTCTGTCTTTTCTGCCCAAGTTGGCGACAAAACTTTTCTGAATCGAAGCAGCTGCCTCGATACTTTGATTGGAATAGGCTTCTTGCATAAGAGTAAGGCTAATTACAGACTCAGGGTTATTGGGATCAAAGCCGTCATAATTCTTTTTATAATCCTCTTCATAGAAAATCACGGAGTTTTCCCTTTTGGCAATTTCTAAGTTTCTTTGATTGGCGTGAAGTCCTAGTACAAAAGTCCCCGCTCCATAGGCTTTGGGGGAGGTAAAAGCGTCACAATGAATTGATATAAATAAATCTGCATCGGCTTTGTTGGCAATATTTGCTCGTTCCACAAGTTTTACAAATTTGTCTGATTTTCGGGTGTAGATAACTTTTATGTACTCATTCTTTTCCAGTATTTTACCAATGCTGAGTGCAATTTTTAAAGCTATCGTTTTCTCATAATAACCATTCCCTCTGTTACCGCTATCGTGCCCTCCATGCCCCGCATCCAATACAACAACAAAAGTTTTTTTATTCAAAGTAGAACTATACAATGGATTGATCATAAATCCAATGTAAAAAAGGACAACCAAATAGTGGTTAAAAAAACGTATCAGTATTGACTTAAAGAGCATTGAATTAAGAGTTAATTCTGCATTCAACAATAAAAATATCCTTAATTTTGATCATTAAATACTTAACAAATCACAAATTTAGGACTATTCGGTTTGCAAACAAAGTCAATTTATACAGTAGGTTTGTTAATACTTTTTTGTTTCAACCGTTTGCAATCGCAGATATCCGCTGATTCTCTTGTACTTTATAAAACTGCAGAGATTAAAAAAAATATACTTACAGATTCCACTTCTCAAAAAATACCTAGCGCGCGGAATAAACCAAATCCCAGTCATAAGGAGGCTGATTCCCTTTTAACTCCTAGCACTACTGAGATTGAAAATAATTCACTTTCAGATTCAATTCCTCAAAAGCAACCTACCCTACTGGATATGGTGAAATACAATGCTAAAGATTATGTAAGAATCAATCGAAAAGAAAGCAAACTCTATTTATATGACCAAGCGGAATTGTATTATCAAGACATGATTCTCAAAGCCGGGATCATCATCTTGGATTATTCAAAAAATGAAGTTTCGGCGGGCAGGATTCCTGACACATTGGGTGTTTTGACTCAAAATCCATATTTCAAACAGAGCAACAACGAAATTAGTCCAGATTCTTTAAGGTTCAACTTTGACACCCAAAAAGCTCTGATCTGGAATTCCAAATCTGCTCAAAACGGCATGAATGTTTACTCAGCCTTCACCAAAAAAGAAAATGACTCTGTTTATTATATTAAGGATGCCAAGGTGACCACCGGTGGTGAGTTGGAAGAGTCAGATTATTATTTCCGAATTCGGAAAGGTAAAATGGTTCCTCAAGGAAAAATTGTAACCGGATTTACAAATATGTATATCGCAGATGTCCCCACTCCAATTGCCTTGCCTTTTGCTTATTTTCCATCTTCCCAAAATCAACAATCAGGTTTTCTCTTTCCTACCATAGGAGAAAGTAACAACAGGGGATACTATCTGCAAAATGGGGGATACTACCTTCCCTTGTCCCAATACTTTGATCTTGCAATGACCGGAGATTACTACAGTAACGGAAGTTATGGGTTCAGAGCTGATTCCAAATACCGCAAGATGTATAATTTTAGCGGAAGTCTTAGTACGAGGTTTGAAAATCTTATTTCGGGAGAAAAAGGAATACCTGGCTATTCAAAATCAACAGTTTTTAATATCCGTTGGAACCATTCCAAAGATCCCAAATCCAGTCCAAATTCAAATTTTTCTGCCTCAGTCAACTTTGGAACTAGTGATTATTTTAGGGAATCGGTCAATCAATTGAACAGTCCCAACTTTCTTAACAATACTTTAAGTTCTTCCGTTGCCTATTCCAAAAGAATCCCTGGCAATCCCAGTATTAATTTGTCGATAAATGCCAATATGTCCCAAAACTCCAACACCAAAAGTGTAAACCTTACCCTACCCTCTTTTCAGGGAAGTGTAGATCGAATATTTCCTTTTGCACCCAAAGACAGGCCCAAAAAAGGTATACTGCAAAACATAAATTTACAATACAGTACCAAAGCTGAAAACAGAATTGTAACTACAGAAGATAATCTATTTACAAGTAAAATGTATGACAAGGCAAAATCGGGTGTACAACATTCAATTCCATTGAGTACCAATTTTAAAATTTTAAAACATTTTAATTTTGCCGCCAGTGCAAATTATAGAGAGATCTGGCAACCCAAAACTATTAAATATAATGACTTTGACCCTCTTACTGATGGTGTAAAAAAAGATACTATCAGTGGATTTAGTGCTTTTAGAACCTACAGCTACGGTCTAAGTATGGCCACAACTATCTACGGAACTGTAAATTTTAAGGAAGATAAAAAAATCCGATCCGTAAGACATACCATTCGCCCCTCATTATCCTACAGCACCGCCCCAAGTTTTGACAAATACTACGATGAGTATATTATTGACGCCGACGGTAATACAAGGGAATATACGCGGTTTGAAGGAGGACTGTATGGAACCCCTTCAAGAGGGCTTTCCAAAAGTATGGGCATTGCTATAAATAATAATTTCGAAGCAAAAATTGTTGATCCTGATACCACCAAAACCGAATTAAAAAAAATTCAATTGATCAAAAACTTAAACTTCAGTACCAGCTATAATTTTATAAGTGATCAATTTAAATGGAGCCCAGTTCGAGCAACAAGTGGTATTGATTTATTTGATAGAGAAATATCTATCAACTTTGGAGCAACACTAGATATGTACGCTTTAAACGAACAAAACCAGAGGATAGATGAATTCAATATCAAAAATGGAGGTCCCCTTTTTAGAGTAACCAGTGCCAACTTAAATACAGGTTATAATTTCTCTAACAAGACATTTTCAAAAGACAAGAAGAAAAAAAAGGAGGAAGAGGAAGAAGAGGAGGAGGATCCATTTGGTTATTATGAGAATACCTCTGGAGGTGGACGAGCAGACGATTTATTTGGAGATACCATCGGAATGAATAATGAAACCAAAAGAGGCGAAGAAGATGATACAGAAAAAAATAAATATCCGTCCTACAGGGCAGAAATACCTTGGAAACTAAGACTTACTTACTCCTTGACTTACAATAACTCAAGAAACCAAAATGATTTTTCAAACAACTCATTGATGTTTTCTGGTGACATCGAACTAACTCCTAAATGGAAAATTGGAGGATCTTCTGGTTTTGATTTTAAAAATCATGGTTTCACTTACACTCAGTTAAGATTTAACAGAGATTTGGACAGTTGGCGTTTGGATTTTAGTTGGGTACCTTTCAGCAATCGTGCCTCATGGAATTTCTTTATTGGAATCAAATCCGGCCTTTTGAGTGATATCAAGTATGAGAAAAATAGAGAACCAGACAGAAATTTAAGATAAAAATATGAGAAAAATAATCACCACAACTTATGCTCCCCCTCCAATTGGGCCATATAATCAAGCGGTATTAGCAAATGACACATTATATCTTTCAGGTCAAATCGGACTGAATCCGTTATCAATGGAAATGGTAGAAGGGGGTGTAAAAGAAGAGGCTGAACAGGTGATGGAAAATTTAAAAGCCGTGTTGGAAGCGGCAGAAATGACTTTTAGTCAGGTGGTGAAAACATCTATTTTTCTATCTGATATGGAGGACTTTGGTCAAGTGAACGAGGTATATGCTGCTTATTTTAATAATGATAGCTCACCTGCCAGGGAAACCATAGCCGTCAAGACATTACCCAAGAATGTGAAGGTAGAAATCTCTATGATTGCCGTAAAGTAGTGGTTTATTTTATTGAATCAAAAGCTTGCGGTGATGTTCTACCAAACCATCTATGGGTCGCTTTACTACATTTCCCAAACTCAAACCATTCTTTTTTAAGGCCTCGTCAATCTCATCTTTTAGATAGTGAGCAATAGATCCAATAAAATGAATAGGAACTTCTTTGGCATCATCAAATTGTAATATCTGATGGAAAATAAATCTTTGCAAACCGTCTTCTATAATGGTTTTCATTTCTGTAAACTCCTTGTGCTCAATGATAAATTTAGCAAATTTTGCTAGGTAGGTGTTTGGATTCTCCCTTCTGTAAACATTTTCCTTAATTTGGTCTGGAGATAGGTCGTATTGATCCTCAAATTTTTTGGCCAATATCTCTGGCATTGTTTTGAAATAGTAGGCGCGGATCAACTGTTTTCCATAAAAATTTCCACTGGCCTCGTCCATCAAAACATAGCCCAATGAAGTAGTTCTCTGCTCTATCTCTTTCCCATCAAAATAGGTACAATTCGAACCAGTGCCCAAAATACATACAATAGCGGGATTGTTTGGTCGGGTGGTTGCGTAGACTGCAGCATAGGTGTCTTCTAAAATGGAAAACTTACTGCTAGCGAAGATTTCACTAAAAACCTTTTCAATTCTTCTCACCGGTGATTCTACGCCGCAGCCCGCTCCATAAAAGTATACGTGAGAGACCTTTTCTCTGTTTTGATATAAATCGTAGTTATTGATAACTCGCTCTGTAAGAATAGCACTTGGGAGAACCTGAGGATTGAGTCCCAAAGTTTGGGTGGAAAAAAGTACTTCACCCGAATCATCCAAGGCAATCCAATCGGTTTTTGTAGAACCACTATCAACAACAAAAATCATTTATAAAAATTATAATTGATGAATATGTTTAGCCAAATCAATCAATTTGTTGGAATAACCACACTCATTGTCGTACCAAGAAATGATTTTGTAAAAGCTTGAATTGAGTTCCATACCTGCATCAACATCAAAAATGGAAGTTCTGATATCACCAACAAAATCTTGGGAAACTAAAAGATCATCGGAATATCCCAAAATACCTTTCATTTCATTTTCTGAAGCGGCCTTCATAGCAGCCTTGATATCATCATAAGAAGTTTCTTTTTTGAGTTTGACTGTCAAATCTACAACAGAAACATTGGCAGTGGGTACTCTAAAAGCCATACCAGTTAGTTTTCCAACCAGGGCAGGAATCACCTTGGTCACTGCTTTTGCAGCACCTGTAGAGGCTGGCATAATATTCAAAAGTGCACTTCTACCTCCTCTAAAATCTTTTTTAGAAGGCCCGTCGACTGTGAATTGAGTAGCGGTGGTAGCATGAACAGTAGTCATCAAGCCTTCAACAATTTCAAAGTTGTCATTTAACACTTTAGAAATAGGTGCAAGACAGTTGGTTGTACATGAAGCATTTGATACGATGGTTTGATCTGCGGTAGCTTCGAGATGATTTACTCCCATCACAAACATAGGCGCATCTGCAGAGGGCGCCGAAATCACCACTTTTTTGGCACCGCCGTTGATATGGGCTTGAGACTTTTCTAGTGTCGTAAAAATCCCCGTGCACTCTGCAACAACATCTACTCCCATGTCTCCCCAACCAATATCAGCAGGGTTACGCTCGGCAGTGATTTGAATTTCATGACCATCAACCAATAAGTTTTTCCCTTTTACTGAAACTTCTCCGTCATAGGATCCATGTACCGAATCATACTTTAAAAGATATGCCAGATGATTAACGTCCAAAAGGTCATTGACTGCCACGATTGAAACACCTGTCTGTTTCATCGCGGAGCGAAAAACAAGCCTTCCTATTCTTCCAAATCCATTAATTCCAATTTTTAAAGCCATTCTACTAGTGTTTAAATTGATAATAGTTTAAATTGATAATATGTCTGATACCCTAATGAGGTTATTATTTATTTTAGATTTACCTTTTATAGCATCCACCAAGGGAGTTAGTGTAATGTTTTCGTCTATAATTCCAACCATTTTGTTAGAATTTCCGTCCAAAAGGCTTTCCACTGCAAAAACTCCCATACGGGAAGCCAAAACCCTATCAAAACAAGAAGGCGCACCACCTCTTTGCATATGCCCTAGCACGGATACTCTCACCTCGTAATAGGGAAGGTTGTTTTCAATGTAAGAAGCAATTTCTAAGACATTTTTACCGGTCTTATCTCCCTCAGCAACAACAACAATACTTGAAGATTTTCCTGATTTTTCACTTCTTTTAAGAGATTCCAAAAGGCGTTCCAAGCCCATATCCTCTTCAGGAATCAATATTTCCTCTGCTCCTGCTCCAATACCGGCATTGAGCGCAATGTGCCCAGCATCTCTACCCATCACTTCGACAAAAAACAAACGGTTGTGAGAGCTAGCTGTATCTCTAATTTTATCTATTGCATCTATAACAGTATTAAGAGCTGTGTCGTATCCCAAAGTAAACCTTGTACCCTGAATATCATTGTCGATGGTACCCGGTATGCCGATAACTGGAAAAGAAAATTCCTTTTGAAAGATCATCGCTCCAGTAAAAGATCCATCTCCACCGATGACCACTAGTCCATCAATATTATTTTTTTTGAGATTGTCGTGTGCTATTTTTCTTCCCTTAGAAGTACGGAATTCAAGGCATCTGGCCGATTTTAGGATGGTTCCACCCTTGTTGATGATATCTTTCACACTTCTGGCATTCATGGGTTCCAGGTTGTTATCAATCAATCCTTGATAACCCTGATAAACTCCAAAACAACCTATGTTGTGATAAGCACAAGTTCTAACAACAGCTCTTACGGCGGCATTCATCCCAGGAGAATCACCTCCAGAAGTTAAAACACCTATATTTCTTATTTCGGACGGCATTGACAAAATAAAGGCCAAATTTAATTATTAATCCAAAGCAACCACATCAGATGGCCTCTTTTTTAGTTAATTTTTATTGATAAAATTTACACCCGCATCAAAGGGTTCACGAACCAAAGGTTCAATGTTAGTTGACTGACTAAATTGGCTTCCCTTGATTATTTTTTTAATCAGTTCCCTAAAAGTTTCAAAATCAACTTGATAAGACAGTCCAAGACCCTGGGTATATCCCAGTTCATCGCCAATATATCGGAATTCGTTTTCCTTATTAAAAACCTTAGCCTTTAAACTACCCTCTTCGTTCAATATAAAATCTATTTGTAAATCACCTACAATAAGGGTTTCTTCAATTCCACCAACGGGAACACCAATTTTTCCGTTAAGTAAAATTTTGTCTGTAATCTGGGTGGAAAGTGTCAATCCGAGACGATCTTCAGAATTAATATCCATAACCCTACTCTTGTCTCCCTGTAAATAATTGAGTCCTACTTGAAGTTTTCCATTATCATTACCCATAAGGTTGCTAAAAAGATCAGATGCTTTTTCGTATAGGTTATTGGTAATTCCCTGAACACTAACAGACACCTCATTAATAAACATTCCTTGCGACAATAAGGATAAGGCTTGAAGCTGACTGGTTTGAGGGTCTGCCAAGCGATAATTTATTTCGGAGGTAACCACCGCACTAGTATTGGGAAATTCAATTTCAAAGATGGGGTCATCGGGTTTAAGTAAGTTGCCCTGAAGTCTGATCAAAACTTCAGTAGGGATTTTCCTGTTAAAATTGGGGTTATCTAATAATATCGCTGGGTTAGCACCACCGGGAACATTGTACACAGCCTCTAAATCCATTTGAGCACCCAGAGGATTACCCTCCCATACAATTGTACCTCCATGCTTAACATTAAATTTTTTATCAATAACACTTAAGTTTTTAAAATTATAAATCCCATTGTAGGTGATGAAATCTCCCCACATATTGAATTTTCCATTGGTGTCAATTTCCATTAAAATATTACCTGCCCCTCGACCACTCAAAAAACTACCAGATTCTTTATCGATAACAACCTTGATTTCTGCATTGTTATTAACATCCAATTCAAAATTCATTTCCAAGCCTGAAAAGCTTAAGAATTCTTCATTATTTTGTTTTTGGGTTTTGTTGATCTTTTTCTTATGAATAAATCTCACAAAAGAGGTGTCTGCCAATCCATAATCATCCGCCCAGGGAATTTTGATACTCGTTCCTTCTTCAGTAGCTCCCACTACATCAATGGTTAAATTCTTGGAAGGGCCATAAAGATGAACTTTCCCCGCCAAAAATCCGTCTCCAAAAAAGA
>CAJVZM010000068.1 GCA_913020475.1 uncultured Flavobacteriaceae bacterium | reverse complement strand
CCCGCGACCCCATGCGTGACAGGCATGTATTCTAACCAACTGAACTACCAGACCATGTTGTTCGCGGATGCAAATATACATTGCATTTTGATTTTGCCAAATTTATAATTGACAAAAGAAGGCCTATTTAGTACACCATTAGGCTTCGAAAAAAAAACTGTTGATTTTGGGTCACTTATTTTTAAGTACTTATAAAATCAATCGTTCCTCAATAACGAATAAAGGGAAAAAGAGGGATGATTCTAGAAACTAGTCCTGAAACTAATACTATTCAAAGAAGCATAAGCTATAATACTGCATCCAAAGCATCGGCATAAGCTTTTTTAGGTGCGACACCCACTTGTCTGCCAACTAATTCTCCTTTGTCAAAAAGCAAAACTGTAGGAATATTTCTTACACCATATTTTGCAGCGTATTCTTGGTGGAGATCTACATCCAATTTACCAACCACAGCCTTACCTTCGTAATCTTCACTTATTTCATCTATAATCGGTCCGACCATACGACAAGGTCCACACCAAGCTGCCCAAAAATCCACAACAACCGGTTTATCCGATTTTAATACTGTTTTTTCAAAATTTTCATCGGTAATTTCTAAAGCCATATTCTAAAATTTAGGTTCAAAATTAATCAATTTAAAAAAAGTGACATTGCCATGAGCAATCAAATTTACTTATTCAAAAATTATGCATTGTAATTATTCAATCAATTCAATTTATAGTGCCAACGCTTATCCTCCAAATGTGATAACAAATCGGGAGAAATAGCAACCTTTTGTTTGCGGCTGGCCAAGGTCAATTTAAGTTGTTTTTTGGGATCAATAAGGTCAAAATACAGCAATTTATCTCCCTTAAAACCATTGAGTTCTTTCTTCAACTGTTGAATGCTTTCAGACTTCAATTGGTGAATGTCCAACTGTAAAGTCAATTTTTTTGAATTTTTAGACAGGGAATCATGTAACATTTCGAAATTAATAAACTGTATTCTCGGATCTCCCAATCTCCCTGTTTCTTGATTTCTCCATCCCTCTTTGATATTAATTTTTATTCGAACAAACTGATTTACACTAATAAAATGTTTGAACTTGAGGTATTCCTCTCCAAAAATTCTAAACTCATACTGATCTGAAAAATCTTCCAAGGTAAATCGACCCCACCCTTTACCGTTTTTGGATTCCAAGTGTTGAATTTCGTTAACGATTCCTGCAACATTAAGGTTTTTATTAACCAGTGGATTTAGATCTTTGAGTTGATATAATTTTGCATTGGTAAACCATCGTATTTCCTTTTTAAAATCATCTAAAGGATGGCCAGAAATGTATATGCCCACCACTTCTCTTTCTTTTTTGAGTTTCCCTAAATTATCCCATTCAGGTGAGGGCGGGATAACCAACTCCTGATAAACTTCGTCAGAATTTTCTCCAAAAAGACTGGTCTGTGATGAGTTTTGACTCTCTTGGAATTTAGACCCAAATCGTATTACTTTTTCTAGAAAAATAACCCCATCGCCATCAGGATTAAAATACTGTGCCCTGTGGGCTCCTTTAAAAGAATCAAATCCACCTGCAAGTGCTAAGTTTTCGAGAGCTTTTTTATTGGCTGCTCGTAAATCTATCTTTTTAACAACGTCAAAAATACTTTCGTAAGGGCCATCTTTTCGATGTTGAATGATTGTATCTACAGCTCCTTTTCCGACACCTTTAATTGCTCCCATTCCAAAACGAATAGCGTTTTCCTCGTTTACATTGAACTTATAAAAAGACTCATTGATATCTGGTCCCAATACTTTGATCCCCATCCTTCTACACTCCTCCATAAAGAAGGTAACCTGTTTGATGTCATTCATATTATTAGAAAGAACAGCCGCCATATATTCCGCTGGATAATGGGCTTTTAGATATGCTGTTTGATATCCAATCCATGCATAACAGGTAGAGTGGGATTTATTAAAGGCATAGGATGCGAATGCTTCCCAGTCCTTCCAGATTTTATTTAACACCTCCTTGGGATGGTTATTGGCCTCCCCCCCATGGATAAACTTGGGTTTAAGTTTATTTAGCAGTGCAAAAATCTTTTTTCCCATTGCTTTCCTAAGCAAATCGGCTTCACCCTTGGAGAATCCGGCCAATTTTTGAGACAACAACATTACTTGCTCCTGATAAACAGTAATCCCATAGGTTTCTTTGAGACACTCTTCCATCTCCGGCAAATCGTATTTGATTTCCTCCTCCCCTTTTTTTCTGGCAACAAAACTGGGAATGTATTCCAAAGGACCAGGACGGTACAGAGCATTCATAGCTATTAAATCTGCAAAGACATTAGGTTTTAAATCTTTTAAATACTTCTGCATACCCACAGATTCATACTGAAAAATCCCAACAGTATTACCTCTTTGAAACAACTCATATGTCAATTGATCATCCAACGGAAATTTATCAGGATTCAAATTAATTCCATGACGGTATTTTACAAGCTTGACAGTATCCTTGATCAATGTCAGGGTTTTTAATCCCAAAAAATCCATTTTTAGTAGTCCTGCTTCCTCGACCACAGCGTTGTCAAACTGAGTCACATTCAAATCGGAATCTTTGGCAGAAGCAATAGGTACAAAATTGGTAATATCGTCGGGGGTAATAATAACCCCACAGGCATGCGTCCCTGTATTACGAAGCGAACCTTCCAACACCTTAGCTTGCTGTAAGGTTTGCCCAGCCAAATCATCTCCCTTAAATATTTCTTGTAATTCTTTGACTTTATTGAATTCGTCTGATCTGAGATTTTCTTTCAGCTCCTTGTCTTCTAAAGAGAAGATTTTTGCTAGTTTGATGTTGGGTACCAGCTTTGCAATCCGGTCAGCATCGCCCAAGGAAAGGTCCAAAACCCTTGAGGTATCTCTGATGGAAGACTTGGCCGCCATAGTTCCATAAGTGATGATTTGAGCCACTTGATTGGCGCCGTATTTTTCAATTACATAGTCCATGACTTTCCCCCTTCCCTCATCGTCAAAATCAATATCGATATCGGGCATGCTAACCCTGTCGGGATTGAGAAAACGCTCAAAAAGTAAATCATATTTGATGGGATCTAAATTGGTGATTCCCAAACAGTAGGCCACTACCGACCCCGCGGCTGAACCCCGGCCTGGTCCAACAGAGACACCCATTTCCCTGGCGGCAGCAATAAGGTCTTGTACAATCAAAAAATATCCAGGATAGCCTGTATTAGCAATGACCTCCAACTCAAAATCCAAACGTTCTTGAATATCATCGCTGATGGAACCGTAACGTCCTTTGGCTCCCTCCAAAGTCAAATGCCGCAAAAAATGATTTTCTCTGTCTTTTAAATTATTGGAAGCATCTGAGCAAAAATCATCAGGGATGTCAAATTTGGGGAGCAATACCTCCCGAGCCAAATCAAAGGTTTCAACTTTATTGATGACCTGCTCAAGGTTGATGATGGCCTCGGGTAAATCCGAAAAAAGACTTTTCATCTCCTGCTGAGTCTTAAAATAGTACTCTTGATTGGGAAGTCCAAAACGAAAGCCTCTTCCGCGGCCAATGGGGGTGGCTTGTTTTTCTCCGTCTTTTACACAGAGTAAAATATCATGGGCATTGGCCTCGTCTTTAGTTGTATAATAGGAATTATTGGTGGCCAAAATCTTAATTCCAAGTTTTTGCGCAAACTGAATCAGCACCTGATTGACGCGTTTTTCGTCCTCTTGATGGTGACGCATCAGCTCAATGTACAAATCTTCACCAAACTGGCTACTCCACCACTGTAAGGCCTCCTCTGCTTGATTATCCCCTAAATTTAAGATTTTTGAGGGCACCTCTCCATACAAGTTTCCCGTCAAAACCATCAGGTCTGATTTATACTGCTCAACGATTTTTTTGTCTATCCTAGGCACATAATAAAATCCTTGAGTATAGGCAATGGAACTCATCTTAGAAAGGTTCTCATACCCCTTTTTGTTTTTAGCAATGAAAACAATTTGATATCCGTTATCCCTTCTGGAGCGATCTTGATGATCTTCACAAACGTAAAACTCACAACCCAAAATGGGTTTTAGGGACATATTTCCCTGGGGTAAATCGGAATTGTATTTTTTTATGGCTTTGATGAAGTGGAAGGACCCCATCAAATTGGCGTGATCTGTCAGGGCCACTGCAGGCATCTTATCATTGGCCGCTGCTTTTACCAAATCGTCGATTCTAGAGGTGGATTGCAAAACAGAATACTGGGAATGGGTATGCAAGTGAACAAAAGAAGAGTTTTGTAAAATTTCCTCTTCCGTATCGCTAGATATTTTTGATGGTTCTTCTTCATTCTCGGCCAAGGCAGATAATTGCTGAGAGGCGGCTTTTAAATTCAGATGTTTTAATCCAATCCCTTTGACCGGCTGATCTAATACTTCAGTGAGGTGCTGTAAAATATCTTCCCTATTTTTGAGAGCCTCGGGTCGAATCCACTTTTTTCTAAAAAGTTCGAAAAAACAACGGGTGGTGGCCTCTACATCCGCAGTGGCATTATGAGCCTCCTCGAAAGGTGCTTCAAAAAGGTGGTAGTGTAGTTCACTCAGAGTGGGTAATTTAAATTTACCTCCTCTACCTCCGGGCAACTGACATAGTTTCGCGGTTTGTTCGGTACAAGTATCAATTATGAGGAAATTTTCCAAAGGATTCTGATCACCTAATCTCAAGAATTCTGCCCCTATAATGTTGAGGTCAAAACTTACATTATGCCCTCCAATGAATTCACATTGAGCGATAGCATGTTGAAATTTTTCCAATACCTCCGTCAAAGGAGTACCCTCTTTTTGGGCCAAAGCAGTGGAAATCCCGTGAATTTTTTCAGCATCGTAGGGGATCACAAAACCGTCAGGTGCAACCAAATAATCCTCGTGAGAAAGGCAGCTACCGTCCTTGTCATGTAATTGCCAAGCAATCTGAATACACCGTGGCCAATTGTCTGCATTAGTTAAAGGTGCATTCCAGTTTCGGGGCAAACCCGTAGTTTCAGTGTCAAAAATCAAAAACATGATTGGCAATTTTAAATACTAAAATAGGGTATTGTCCTTTTCAAAGTTTATTGAATTATCAGGAGTTATCAACCAAAAAAAAGGATTGAAATCTTGTGATTTTTGAGTTGAGTAATGGGAATGAAAACTATATTTGCCAAAAAAAGTTATCGAACAACTGTTTGATAAAATTTCCCAAACTCCCAGTCAAAAGGTATTTGAAACTGCACTTTTGCGGGACGACTGTTGCCAATTTAAAGGTTTGGTGGGTTCTGGCCTGAACTTTAAAGTTGTTTCTGCTTTTAAGAATCTGGATCGAACCTTTTTGATGGTATTGGACAATGCCGAACAAGCGGCTTATCATCTCAACGACCTTGAACAACTGCTCTCCTCCAAAGAAGTACTCTATTTTCCAGCCAGTTTCAGAGAAGCTTATAAGCCCGAGGCCACTGACAATGCAAACGTTTTATTGCGGTCTGAGGTCCTCAAAAAACTCAGTAATTCCAAAAAGAAAAAAATCATTGTCACCTATCCCCAAGCTCTTTTTGAAAAAGTCATTTCACAACAGACCCTCAAACGAAAAACACTCACCGTTAAAAAAGGCGACATCATCGGCTTGGATTTTGTCAATGAAACCCTTTTTGAATATGGTTTTGATCGGGTAAACTTTGTCACCCAACCGGGAGAATTTTCGGTAAGAGGAGGGATCATAGATGTGTTTTCTTTTGCCCATCAGCACCCCTATCGCATCGAGTTTTTTGATGAAGAAATTGAAAGTCTTAGAAGTTTTGATGTCAATACCCAACTCTCGATCACTCCCTTGGAGCAAATCGATTTGTTACCAAATACTTCCAAGGTGTCTTTTAGCGAAAAACGAAAATCTCTGATCGACTCTCTGCCCGGGCAAAGTACAGTGGTGTTTAACCAACTTGACCTTTGCTTGGATCGCATCGAAAAATTGGGAATCAAGGCAATCAAACAATTCGAGTCCTTGGAAACCTCAATTCAATATCCTCCAGAAATTTTGTTTTTAAGTCCCCAAGAACTTTTGGAACGTCTGGACGGCCAAAGTACCGTTCTGATTAATAATTCTGACCAATTCAAGCCACAAGAGCGCATCAGTGCCAAACAAAGTCCCCAGCCTTCAATCAACAAGCAGTTTGATCGGCTGGTTCAAATTCTCAACGACAACCACGCCTCAGGTTTTGAAAACTATATTTTTTGTTCCAGCGACGCCCAAAGAAAGCGATTCAATGAAGTCTTGGAAGAGATGAAAACCAAGGTGCATTACAAAACTGAAGTTTGCCCCCTTTTTGAAGGATTTGAAGATATTGAAGCCAAAGTTGCCTGTTTTACCGACCACCAAATTTTTGAACGTTACCACAAATACAAACTGCGTTCGGCCGCTGCCAAAAAAGATGTCCTGACCCTCAAAGAGTTGACCCATCTTAAAATTGGGGATTTTGTCACCCACATTGACCACGGTATAGGGAAATTTGGAGGGCTTCAAAAAATTGATGTGAATGGGGTAAAACAAGAGGCCATAAAATTGAGTTATGGAGAGGGGGACATACTTTATCTCAGTATTCACTCGCTTCATAAAATCGCCAAATTCAACGGCAAAGACAGTCATGTTCCCAAGCTGAATAAATTGGGCTCCAAGGTCTGGAAGGCACTCAAACAAAAAACCAAAACCAGGGTCAAGGCCATTGCCTTCGATCTGATTAAGCTGTATGCCAAAAGGAGGGAAAAGATTGGCCATGCCTTTCCTCCAGACAGCTATTTACAGTTAGAACTGGAAGCTTCTTTTATGTTTGAAGATACTCTCGATCAAAGTAAATCCACTGCTGCTGTAAAAGCAGACATGGAAAACGAACGGCCCATGGATCGACTGGTTTGCGGAGATGTAGGTTTTGGAAAAACCGAAGTTGCCATCCGTGCTGCTTTCAAAGCCGCCGATGACAGCAAACAAGTGGCCGTTTTGGTTCCCACCACCATACTGGCATTTCAGCACCACAAAACTTTTTCCAAAAGATTGAAAGAACTGCCAGTGAAAGTTGACTATCTCAACCGCTTCCGTTCGACCAAAGACCGAAAAAGAATCTTAGAAGAACTTCAGCAAGGAAAAATAGACATATTGATTGGTACCCACCAACTGGTTAACAAAAGTGTCAAGTTTAGGGATTTGGGCCTACTCATTGTTGACGAAGAACAAAAATTTGGTGTAGCAGTCAAAGAAAAATTGCGAGAACTCAAAACCAATGTAGACGTATTGACCCTTACCGCAACCCCCATCCCTCGAACTTTACAATTCAGTTTGATGGCTGCTCGAGACCTTTCGGTAATTGCTACTCCACCCCCCAATCGCTTCCCCATTGAGAGCGAAGTCGTCCGTTTCAGTGACTCCCTCATAAGGGATGCAATTCGTTATGAATTACAACGAGGAGGTCAGGTCTACTTTATTCACAATCGGGTAGAGAATATTCAGGAAGTTGCAGGAATGATACAGCGACTGATCCCAGATGCGCGAATTTTAATTGGTCATGGACAAATGGAAGGCATCCGATTGGAAAAAACCCTGCTCGGTTTTATGGAGGGACAAGCCGATATATTGATAGCTACAACCATTGTGGAAAACGGATTGGATATTCCCAATGCCAATACCATTTTCATCAATAATGCTCAAAGTTTTGGACTCAGCGATCTTCATCAAATGAGAGGCAGAGTGGGCCGAAGCAACAAAAAAGCTTTTTGTTATTTTATTACTCCACCACTGAGTGCCATGGCCTCCGATGCTCAAAAAAGAATCAATGCCATTTCCCAATTCTCAGAATTGGGAGCTGGAATTCAAATCGCCATGAAAGACCTTGAAATTAGGGGAGCCGGTGATCTGCTGGGAGGAGAACAAAGTGGTTTTATAAATGAAATAGGCTTTGAAACCTATCAGAAAATTTTGGAGGAAGCCATTGAAGAGTTGAAAGAAAATGAGTTCAAAACCCTATTCAAAGGTGAAGAAAAGTCAAAGGAGAAAAACTATGTTAAAGAAGTACAAATTGACACAGATTTTGAAATTTTATTTCCAGATGAATATATAAATGTAGTAAATGAGCGATTGATTCTCTATAACGAATTAAGTGCCATAAAGGACGAAGAAGCTTTGAAGGGCTTCAAAAAAAATCTGGAAGATCGCTTTGGAAAAATTCCTCCCCAAGGAGAGGAACTTTTGAGTACACTTCGACTCAAATGGCTCGCTTCAAAAATGGGACTTGAGAGACTCATCATTAAAAACAAAAAATGTGTGGGATATTTTTTATCTGATCAGCAAAGTGATTTCTACAAAAGCCCACTATTTAATCAAATACTGATTGGGGTTCAAAAACAGCCCAAAAAATACATTATGAAAGAAAAGCAAACCCGGAAGGGCTTGCGCCTTTTACTAGTGTTGGCTCAGGTGAATACAATTGGAAACCTGTTGGAGCAGCTCAATAGCTTGATCGATAATTAAAGGGATTTCAGGTTTTTGATCACCTCAAATGCCACGTTGACGGAATCTTCATCCATCAGTATAGTAAATTCGTTGGAAGTAGAAATAACTTCATTAATATTGACCCCTTCCCAAGAAAGCCTTTGAAAAATAAAGTAGTAAATTCCTGGGATTTTTACATTGTCGTTGGGCAGCTTGACCGTGATGGCAGATAGGCTATCAATTTTATCAATACAAATTTCTTCATGGAATAAATCTTCTATTAAAGGAGCGATATTACTGCTGACCACAATGTTTGATTCTCCGACCCCTCTGGAGGAAGTGTAGAAAATGTCTTTTTTATCTTTGATGGCGCTAAGGAATTCAGCCTGGGCTAGCATTAGAGTTTCGGTGAGTTTAAAGCAATAGTCGGTAAGAGAGGATCGTACTGTAATATCTCCAAGGTTTCTCAAGACATTCACAATTTTATGGGTAGAAAGGAACTCCTCATTGTCTGAGATTCGTTTTAATGCCATCACAATCGCTCCACTTCTGGCAGGCTTACGTAATGCCTTTTCAATTTCGGGCTGAATCTCTCGCGCCAAAGAAGTCAGATTAATAATCCCTTGTGACAAAGCCGTGGACAAATAAGGCTTGGTCTTGACGAATTCCGATACTTGTGAAGCAATGGTTTTAATGGAGTATGTTTTATTTTTTTACTAAGTTAATAATTTTAAACACAATGTTTGTTTTACAACATTTCTGCCAAAAGGGTAGAAAGCTTCTTTAATATGGTTTTCCTCCCGTTAGGTAAAATCGAAGACATAATTAATTAGTTCAAAACTCACCTTGACATCTTGAGCTCTCAATAGAACAAAATGGTGATTGGCCTCAACCAACAATTTGATTATTTTGGAAGATAAGGGTTTATCCCATGAAAGT
>CAJVZM010000067.1 GCA_913020475.1 uncultured Flavobacteriaceae bacterium | reverse complement strand
AATACTCATCTTATGATTCTTTGATAAGGCATGAATCAAATGTTTTAACTTATTTAATTATAATTTAAGCTTTTGATGCCGACTAGTTAATATGTTTTGCCATTTGATCCGCATTTATTTTAATATTTTATTTGTTTTTCAACCATTATTTATTTAGCTGCTTTTAAATTTATTTACAAACCCACCTTTTGTTGACTTTAAAATTGCTATGACATGAAAATGCATTTTCATTGAAATATAATATTAAATAAAAGTGGAAGATACCTAGACTATTATCACATAAGTTTACATTGGCATTCACTGCAAAAAAAAATTGGGGGACCCTAGATTAATAAACGTTAATAAACTTATTTTTAATGGGCAGGATATGATCCTTTTATTAGACTTTAGAAATTTATATTATATAAAATATTTTTTAGAAATCGTAGGTGCAATCTTCCCTTGGAAATGTTTTAAGAAAGACTTACTCCATTTAAGGGACTGAATCATTACATTAATTATGTCTTAAATGAAATGCATATGAAACCTTTCCTTTAGAGCATTTTATTTACCAAATCGAATTAGGAAATAAGTTTTTTATTGTTCCATTTACACTTGGTTTTACGGGTTGTATAATAATATTTTTAAGTGTACATTTGCGCACTGAAAATAATGGCCCGTTCGTCTATCGGTTAGGACGCCAGGTTTTCATCCTGGAAAGAGGGGTTCGACTCCCCTACGGGCTACAAGCATTTAAAATAGTTATATGGCAAATCACAAATCTGCATTAAAGAGAATTCGTTCTAACGACAAAAAGCGCTTGCGAAATAGGTTTCAGCACAAAACCGCAAGAAATGCGATTCGGAAGTTGAGAAGTTTGACCACCAAAAAAGAGGCCACCAAGCTATTTCCTAATGTTGTTTCTTTAGTGGACAAGTTAGCAAAAAAGAACATTATCCACGCGAACAAAGCGGCTAATATAAAGTCTAAATTGGCTAAGTTTATTGCCTCTCTTTAAAATTTTATGTTTTGTAACATAAATTAATAAAGAAAATTTTTTATGTTAAGAATTCATTGAAATCAGAAACTCCTCATTGTTTTTAGTTTTGATGAATCGATCGTTGATAAACTCCATGGCCTCAACTGGGTTCATGTCAGCCAAATATTTTCTCATGATCCACATCCGCTTTATGCTATTTTCGTCGAGCAACATATCGTCACGACGGGTACTTGAAGAGATTAAATCAATGGCAGGGAAAATTCTTCGATTGGCAATCCTGCGGTCGAGTTGTAATTCCATATTACCTGTTCCCTTAAATTCTTCAAAAATTACTTCATCCATTTTGGAACCCGTTTCAGTCAATGCTGTAGCTATGATGGATAAGGATCCTCCTCTTTCGATGTTTCTGGCGGCTCCGAAAAACCTTTTAGGCTTGTGCAGAGCGTTGGCATCTACCCCACCACTAAGAATTTTTCCTGAAGCTGGTTGAACGGTATTATATGCTCGTGCTAATCTAGTGATGGAATCCAGTAGGATGACTACATCATGCCCACACTCTACCATTCTCTTGGCCTTTTCAAGTACAATATTAGCCACCTTTACGTGTCGATCAGCTGGTTCGTCAAAAGTCGAAGCCACAACCTCCCCGTCAACATTTCTTTGCATATCGGTCACCTCTTCAGGCCTTTCATCGATCAAAAGTATCAATTGATAAACTTCCGGGTGATTAGCTGCAATAGCATTAGCAATGTCTTTGAGTAGCATGGTCTTACCCGTTTTGGGTTGCGAAACGATCATTCCCCTTTGTCCTTTTCCTATTGGAGAGAACAGGTCAATGATCCTCGTTGAAATTGTACTTTGTTTTTCCGCGATGTTAAATTTTTCTTCGGGAAAGAGGGGGGTCAAATGTTCGAATGACACTCTATCCCTTACAACTTTTGGATCTAGACCATTGATTTTATCTACCTTGATCAAGGGGAAATATTTTTCACCCTCCTTAGGTGGTCGAACAGTTCCCAATACGGTATCTCCTGTTTTGAGTCCAAATAATCTAATTTGAGATTGTGAGACATATACATCGTCGGGAGAGGTAAGATAGTTGAAGTCTGAGGACCTAAGAAAACCATAACCTTCTTGCATCATTTCCAATACTCCTTCTGTATTGATAATGCCCTCAAATTCAAAATCTGGTTCACGGTATCGATTCCGATTATCTCGGTTGTGATTAATCTCCTGGTATTCTTTTTTTCTTTTTGGGTTATTGTGTTTACCGTTATTATGGTTTTGTTTTTGCTGGTGATGTTCCTTATTCTCTGATTTGGGTTGCTCATTTTTATAGTCACCTTTACTTTTGTTAATATCGGTGACTTTTTCTTTAGGTCTTTCCTTTTCTTGAGATTTATGTTTAGGACTGTGTTTTTCTTTTTGGGAAGGTTTATTATCATTATCAGCACTAGGAGCTGCGGCTACCGTGTCAATGATCAAATAAATGAGCTCCATTTTTTTGAGTCCAGTAATACTTTTGATTCCTAAAGCTTTTGCAATTTCCTGTATTTCAGGAAGTTTTTTACTTTTTAGCGTTGCTATCTCGTACATTAGAAGAGATTAAAATAATTTTGTGTGAAATAAATGAAAGACAGTGTTTTATACTGTGGAGTTTTAGATAACTGCCATAGCAATATTACAAATTTTATTTTTAATTTAGAATTTTAATTAAAAAACTTAATTTTTTAAATTTTAGCAAATGATCCAACGTATTCAAACGGTTTTTTTGTTGTTGATTTCAATAGTTTCTGCTACAGGCTTTTTTTTCTTACCTCCCTTAAATTTATCCTATTTTGGATTACCCGTTCACATTTCATTAGAATTCTATCTTATTTTAAGTGGATCTATTGCTTTTTTGACCCTCATGTTGTTCAAAAAAAGGAAGATTCAATTGATGATAAATCGTATACATATAGTCCTTCAAATCATTTTAGTTCTTTTCCTTGCCGACGGATTGATAAACTCTATTAATATAAATACTTTTTTAATGTGGTCAATAATCCCTTTTTTAAGTATGATTTTATTGCTATTAAGCAGTAAGGCGATCCGAAAGGACGAGGATTTGATCCGTTCTATTGATCGCTTGCGTTAAGCGACCCTCGTTGGCCCAGTTCTATAGCCTCGAGTTTTTCAATTTTACCCTGATTGAGTTCAAACCGCAATAATGTCCTTATTTGATGAAAACCATGAACTCCACATGCTCCGGGATTCATGTGTAGCAGATTATTTTTGCGATCCTGAACAACCTTTAGAATATGAGAGTGTCCGCATATATATAACTGTGGTTTTTTCTCTAGTATGAGTTTTTTTAACTTCGCACTGTACCTCCCTGGATAGCCGCCTATGTGAGTCATCAGAACTTTTACTCCCTCACATATAAATATTTGATTTTCAGGAAACTGTTTTCTCAATTCAGGGCTGTCAATATTACCATAAACACCTTTGAGTGTTTTTAAACTTGAAATTCCATCTGCTACAGCAGTACTTCCAATATCTCCGGCGTGCCAAACCTCGTCGACACCATCGATATATTTGATGATTTTTTGATCCAAAAGTCCATGAGTATCTGAAAGTAGTAGGATTTTTTTCAAAATGGTTTATTAAATGATTATCAAATATATTTCAATTTCCCCCATTCAAATACCAGTTTAGTATTGTTTCCTAAAATAATATCTTTGTATCGGAGATGGAGTCAAAAAGATATTTTATTGAGTTAGCCTATAACGGATCGGCATATCACGGTTGGCAACGTCAACGGAATGCCACCAGTGTTCAGCAAATTTTAGAAGAGGCAATAAGCAGGCTTAAAAGGGAAAATATCAGTCTTGTAGGGGCTGGAAGAACCGATACCGGAGTACATGCTCGACAGATGTTTGCCCATTTTGATGTAGCGGAGGAAATTAAAAATCCAGAAGAACTTATTTTTCTTCTGAATGGTTTTTTGAAATACGACATTGCCATCAAGTCCATTAGAAGGGTTCACCCTAGTGCCCACGCCCGTTTTGATGCTACAGCTCGTGATTATGAATACCATATTTCGACAGCCAAAGATCCTTTTTGCGCACCATTGCATTATTACCTTAAAAAAATTCCAGATGTTGAATTGATGAACCAAGCGGCCAAAATCCTTCTATTGCACGAAGATTTTCAGTGTTTTTCCCGATCAAATACTGATGTTAAAACTTTTCTTTGTAATATTAAAAATGCGACGTGGCAACAGAAAGGCTCTTCTTTGATTTTTTTCATCTCAGCCAATCGATTTTTAAGAAATATGGTTCGAGCCATAGTTGGCACACTTTTGGAAGTAGGCTATAAAAAGAAAGAAGTGAAAGACTTGGAAAATGTGATCAAAAGCAAAGAAAGGGGAGAGGCGGGATTCTCTGTTCCAGCACATGGGCTTTATCTGAGTCGCATTGAGTACTCCCGAAATATATTTTTGGACTGATGGGAAAGGAAAAAGGAAAACTACTAGATCTGAAATTGTTTTCGAAATTAATGGTCTTTGTTAAGCCCTACAAAAAGACTTATTACTTAGTGATGATCTCTGCAATATTGTTGGCTAGTTTTTCTGCGTTGACTCCTTATCTTTTGAAGATTACTGTTGACGATTACATTCGTGTTAAGGATTACAATGGAATGGTCTTTTTGATTGGGTTAATGTTGATTACCCTATTGTCAGAGGTGATTTTTCAATTTTTGTTTGTCTATTTTGCTAATTGGCTTGGACAAGGTGTCATTAGTGATTTAAGGGTAGTATTGTTCCAGAAGATCATAGGATTTAAGATGGCTTATTTTGATCAATCCGCTGTGGGAAGATTGGTCACCCGTGCTGTAAATGATACAGAAACTATAGCTAGTATTTTTTCTCAAGGCTTATTTATGATTATTGCTGATCTGCTAAAAATGGCGGTGGTGATCGTTATCATGCTGGTCATTGACTGGGAGCTTTCGCTAATTGTTTTTTCAATTCTTCCTCTAATATTGTACGCTACAAGACTCTTTCAGAAATCTATGAAGACTGCTTTTGAGGAAGTTCGTCTCCAGGTGGCCAATCTGAACTCCTTTGTTCAGGAAAGAATTACAGGCATGCAAATTGTACAGTTGTTTCATCGTGAAAAAATTGAGTATAATCATTTTGTATCCATCAACGAAAAACACAAAAAAGCTTGGTTGAAAACTGTTTGGTACAACTCTATATTCTTCCCCATTGCTGAAATTTCTTCTTCCATTACTTTGGGTTTATTGGTGTGGTATGGAGGATTGAATGTGGTTTCAGGAGGTTCAATATCTATGGGAACAATCTTTTTGTTTATCCAAATGTCTCAGATGCTCTTCCGCCCTTTGCGCCATATTGCCGATAAATTCAATACGCTACAAATGGGAATGGTTGCAGCCGAACGTATCTTTAAAATCATCAATACAGATAGTGAGATCGCTGATGATGGTCAATGGAACCCACAAAAAATTGATGGAAAAATTACCATCAAGGATTTGAGATTTTCATATGTGTACGACGAAGAGGTCATTCATGGAATTGATTTGGAAATTCAACCTGGAGAAAAAATCGCCATTGTAGGCGCTACTGGTGCTGGGAAATCTACTTTGATAAATTTGCTTTCCCGATTCTACGAATTTGACAAGGGAGAAATTTGTCTAGACGATCACTCTATTAAGAACTTTAGACTCCAATCGTTGCGAAAACACGTGGGAATTGTCCTGCAAGACGTGTTTTTATTTGCCGATACCATTTTTAACAATATTACACTTCATAATCCCAATGTGACCCGAACCATCGTTTATGAGGCGGCAAAACAGATAGGAGTCCATGATTTTATTGAATCCCTTCCAGGGGGCTATGATTATAACGTAAAGGAACGAGGGGCTATGTTATCCTCTGGACAACGTCAATTGATTGCGTTTTTAAGGGTTTATATTGCCAACCCCAGTGTATTGGTTCTCGATGAGGCTACTTCCTCCATTGATTCACACTCCGAGGAATTGATTAAAAACGCAACGCATAAAATTACTTCTAACAAAACATCTATACTGATCGCACATCGCCTGTCAACGGTCAAAAATGCGGATCGTATAGTGGTAATGGATTCTGGTCATATAGTGGAAGTAGGGTCACATAAAGAACTCATAAACATCAAAAATGGCTATTACTCTCAGTTGTACAAAATTCAATTTTTGGAAGTTGCGGTCTGATCTAAACAGATAGATCCTCAGTCAGCATACGACGGAGGTCTTCAGCGTTTTTAAACTTACAAAAAGTTCCGTCTTTGATGTAGGAGATTTTTCCGGTTTGTTCAGAAATAACCACAACTACTGCATCTGTTTTTTCACTAATTCCAATGGCTGCCCTGTGTCGAAGTCCAAACCTTGAAGGAACATAAGTTGATTCTGAGACGGGAAGAACCACCCGAGTGGCTTTGATAAAGTTATTTTTTACAATAATAGCTCCATCGTGAAGAGGGCTGTTTTTAAAAAAAATGGTTTCCAAAATTTGTGCGCTTACTTCGATGTTGGCATCGTCTCCCGTATTTTGTAAAAAATCTAAACTGTTCTCCCTTTCGAATACTATGATGGCTCCAGTTTTTTCATTAGCCATTTTATTACAAGCACTCAATAAAGCAGTTAAATCTATTTTGAGTGACTCTTGATCTTGATTTAGAAAATTAAAATAACGGATAACGTTTCGCCTTGAGGCAAAATTTGTCGACCCAATCAACAGTAAGAATTTTCTTATTTCTTGCTGAAAGACCACGATTAATGCAAAAAAACCTACGCTGATGAATTTGCCCAAGATATTACTCAATACATCCAGATTGAGAATGTCTGTGAGTTTCCAAATCACATAGAATATGACAATACCGATAAAGATATTAATGGCTACGGTTCCTTTGACTAGTCGATAGGCATAGAAAAGAAGCAAAGCCACCAAAAGAATATCAACACTGTCGATGAAGGTGAAGTCTAAAAAATTTATTTTGTCCAATGTGGCTTTTTTGTAAAATTAAAAAACTATTGGAGGGCTTGCAATAAATCGACACATTCTTTGGCTTGCTTTACATCATGAACTCGAAGAATATTTGCTCCTTTGGACAGGGCAAAGGTGTTGAGCACTGTGGTTCCATTGAGTGCATCATCTGATGTGATGGCTAGTTTTTTGCATATCATAGACTTTCTTGATATGCCAACCAATATCGGAAGTTCTAGGCTTTGAAACAAATCCAAGTGATCTAGCAAGGTATAGTTGTGCTCCAATGTTTTTCCAAATCCAAAACCTGGATCTATGATGACATCATTGATTCCGTTGCTGTATGCTTGCTCAATTTTTTCGGAAAAATAGTACAAGATCTCTTGGACAATGTTTTTGTATTGGGGATTTTTCTGCATGTTTTTTGGCGTCCCCAATATGTGCATCAACACATAGGGTACATGATGTCTCCCAACAGTTTCCATCATTTTAGGGTCAAACTGTCCCCCAGAAATATCATTGATCATTACAGCCCCTCTGTTGAGACATCCCTCTGCTACATTAGAGCGGAAGGTGTCAATGGAAAAATACTGTTCGGGGAAAGTTTCAATCAGTTTTTCCAAAACAGGATAAAGTCTATTTTTCTCTTCTTTCTCGCTGATTTCTTCCGCACCAGGTTTTGTGCTACAAGCCCCCAAGTCAACAAATAAAGCCCCTTCACGAATCATTTTTTCGGTTTGTACTAAGGCTCGATCCATAGCGTTGAATTTCCCACCGTCATAGAACGAATCTGGGGTCAGATTCAGTATCCCCATGATTTTGGGTTGTTTGAGGTCAATTAACTCTCCTTTAATATTGACGGTCATGTTATGGCTTAAATAGTTTTCAAACTTTTATTAATGCTCTTTACATAGTAAAAAAAATTATCGAAATTTACTCCAAATATAAATAAACCCATGACATCCACCTCTAAACAGTATCAAAGGGTAATAAGTAATTGTAAGTCGCTCTTTGCCAAGAAGATGACAGACTATGGCAGTGCTTGGCGCATTCTCAGACTTCCTTCATTGACAGATCAGATTTTTATCAAGGCCCAAAGGATCAGAGGTTTACAAACAAATACTACTCAAAAAGTAGATGAGGGCGAGGTCTCGGAATTTATCGGAGTCATCAATTACTCCCTTATGGCGTTGATCCAAATTGAGTTGGGTATTTCTGATACCCCCGATTTGAATGCAGCGGAAGCCTTGTTGCAATATGAAAAGCAAGCCGCCGTAGTTTTTGAGTTGATGATGGCCAAAAACCACGATTACGGAGAGGCATGGCGCGACATGCGTGTGAGTTCTCTTACCGATTTGATTTTGCAAAAATTGATGCGGGTCAAGCAAATAGAGGGCAACAATGGCAAGACCCTGGTCAGTGAAGGTATTGACGCTAATTATCAAGACATTATCAACTATGCAGTATTTGCTTTAATTCACCTAAGGGCTTTTGATAAATAGATGTTAACGAACATACTCTTAAAACTTTTTTATGCTTTTTTAACCCTTTTTGGGGTTGTGAGCTTGGTGTTTTTCCTTTTTAATGTTTTACCCGGTGATCCTGCGCAAATGATGTTGGGTCAGAACGAAAGCAGTGATCAATTGGCATTGGTTAAAAAAAAATATGGTTTTGACCTCCCTTTATCCAAGCAATACTTCCTTTATCTCAATGATTTGTCTCCTCTATCGATGCATTCAACAGATCAAAATGATCTTTCTTATTTCTCTACAGAAAAATACAGTGCTCTCCCACTAATTCATAACAATAAATATGTTTTGACAATCAAATGGCCTTATCTAAGAACATCTTATCAAAAAAGTGGGAAAAAAGTTTCTGAAGTTATTTCCGAAACTTTGCCCAATACTCTGATTTTGGCAGTAGTTTCAATTTCTATTGCAATTATTTTGGGAATTTTATTGGGTGTTTTAGCTACATTATTATACAATACATGGGTTGATCGATGGTTGCAATTCATCAGTACCCTAGGAATGAGCATTCCATCTTTTTTTAGTGCGATTCTTTTTTCATGGTTTTTTGGTTTTTTACACCAACAATACACCGGTTTAAATATGAGTGGAAGTTTGTATGAAATGGATGACTTTGGAGAGGGACGGATATTACAGATAAAAAACCTGATCTTACCCGCGGTAGTTTTAGGTATCCGTCCCATAGCCGTGATCATTCAGTTGATGCGAAGTAGCCTGCTAGAAGTTTTATCACAAGATTACATCAAAACTGCATATTCCAAGGGGTTATCAACCTTTCAAGTTGTCTTTAAGCATGGTATCAAAAATGCACTTAACCCAGTAGTAACAATAATTTCAGGGTGGTTTGCATCCTTGCTGGCAGGGGCTGTATTTGTTGAGTATATCTTTGGTTGGAAAGGGGTGGGAAAGGAAATAGTAATTGCACTAAATACCCTCGATAC
>CAJVZM010000066.1 GCA_913020475.1 uncultured Flavobacteriaceae bacterium | reverse complement strand
ATTAAAAAGATTTTCCATAATTAAATTAATTATTTATTTTGTTTAGGTAAATTTAGAAAAAATTAAACTTACTCACTACATTATTAAATATTTTTTAAGAAAAACTTTATCAAATTGATATTTCAAGTTAGCAAATATTACCAAATTAGCATTTTATTAACTTTTATGTTTATTCTGCTAGTTCCTTTATTATCAGATGTTTTTATAGATTTTTTTTGGGGTTTTACTGTTTTGACTCTGGGAATTTTACATGGAGCAAATGACCTTGAAATTATTTCTAAAAGTCTTAGAGGAAAGTTAAACTATCTCTATTTTAAGTCTATTTTGGTCTATATTTTGGTTGTTTTATTGGGAGCTATCTTTTTTTTTACCCTCCCTGGACTTGCATTGATCATTTTTGTGATTTTCAGTAGTTATCACTTTGGAGAGGAACATTGGGAAGATCGTTTGCCTATTTCAGTAGCGAATTTTGTCTTTTATGTATTATATGGTGCATTTCTATTCTTTTTGATGTTTAGCCTACAATACGAGTCCGTTGCCGAGGTAATACAAAAGATATCTGGACGGTCACTGCCTTTTGAGTTTTTCCAATATACAACCTTTAGCTTAGGAATTGCTTTACTAACAAGTATGCTGTTCAATTCTTTGTTAAGACCACACTTTATTAAGGAATGTATGATCCTTCTGCTTTTGTCAGGGATTTTTTATGTCGGCTCATTATTATTTGCTTTTGCCTTTTACTTTGTGGTTTGGCATAGTTTTCCCTCTCTACTGAATCAATTAAGGTTTCTTTATGGGGAGATAAACTTTAAATCTTTTCAAAGATATTTTAAGAATTCTATGCTTTACTGGATGGCTTCACTGATTTCTTTGTATTTGGTCTATAGTTTTATGGATTTTGAATCCGACTATTTTATACCCTTGTTTTTTTCTTTTTTGGCCGCTATAACTTTTCCACATACTGTAGTGATGGGTATAATGAAACATAAAAAATGGATAAATTGAAAAGGGTTTTAAATATGATTGAAAAGAGTAAATTTGTTCAATGAAACTTAACCCATGTTTGATAGCCTAAGTAATAAACTGGAAAGTGCCTTCAAGATCCTAAAAGGGCACGGTAAAATCACTGAGATTAATGTAGCCGAAACCTTGAAGGAGGTGAGAAGGGCCTTGTTGGATGCTGATGTAAACTTTAAGATCGCAAAAGATTTTACCAATCGGGTAAAGGAAAAAGCCCTGGGTCAAAAAGTTTTGACCAGTTTACAGCCCGGACAATTGATGGTTAAGATAGTCAAGGATGAGTTGACCGAATTGATGGGAAGCAGTGCAGCCGAAATAAAACTAACCTCAAACCCCTCCATCATTTTAATGTCTGGTTTACAAGGATCGGGTAAAACCACTTTTAGTGGAAAACTGGCCCTGTTTCTCAAAAACAAGAAAAAGAAAAAACCTTTGTTGGTGGCTTGTGACGTATATCGACCTGCGGCCATTGATCAGTTGGAAATTTTGGGAGAGCAGATTGATATACCGGTTTTTAGTGATCGGGAGGAAAAAAATCCTGTAAAGATCGCTCGGACAGCTGTAATTCACGCTAAACAACAAAATAACGATGTGATCATCATTGATACCGCAGGAAGATTGGCCGTCGACGAGGTGTTGATGAAAGAGATTTCAGACATTCATCAAACTGTAAAACCAGAAGAGACCCTTTTTGTAGTAGATACTATGACAGGACAAGATGCTGTCAATACGGCCAAAGCTTTTCACGACACCCTTAATTTTGACGGAGTCATATTGACCAAACTCGATGGTGATACTCGTGGAGGAGCCGCACTATCGATCAAATCGGTTGTTAATAAACCCATTAAGTTTATCGGTACGGGCGAAAAAATGGAAGCGTTGGATGTGTTCTATCCCGAGCGAATGGCCGATCGAATCTTAGGGATGGGTGATGTTGTTTCCTTAGTTGAAAGAGCGCAGGAGCAGTTCGACGAGGAGCAGGCTCGTAAAATCAATAAGAAAATTGCCAAAAATCAATTTGGTTTTGATGATTTTCTGTCTCAAATCCAACAGGTCAAGAAAATGGGAAATATGAAGGACCTGATGGGTATGATTCCGGGTGCTGGGAAAATGATGGGCGATGTAGACATAGGTGATGATTCCTTTAAGTACATCGAAGCCATAATAGGTTCAATGACCCCAAAAGAACGTTCACAGCCCAACTTACTCAACCACAGTAGGAAAAATCGAATTGCCATGGGTTCGGGAAGAGACATTAATGAAGTCAATCAGTTGATCAAGCAATTCGGTCAGATGAGTAAAATGATGAAGATGATGCAGGGAGGGAAAGGAAAACAAATGATGCAGATGCTTCAAGGATTTAAATAATTATGAAAATACTGGACGGAAAAAAAATATCCCAACAAATCAAAGAGGAAATCAAGCAGGCTGTTGACTTACGAAAAGAAAAAGGACAGAAAATTCCACATTTGGCTGCTGTTTTGGTTGGGAATGATGGAGCAAGCTTGACTTATGTGGGGAGTAAAGTCCGCTCTTGTGAGCAAGTCGGTTTTAAATCGACCCTGATCCGTTTGGATAGCAGTATTACTGAAAAGACACTTCTGTCGAAAATTAAAGCGCTAAATGTTGACGACACTCTAGATGGTTATATCGTTCAACTACCCCTCCCCAATCATATCAATGAAGAGAAAATCCTACTTGCTGTGGATCCCAAAAAAGATGTGGACGGCTTTCATCCCAGCAACTTTGGTCGTATGGCTCTTGAAATGGAGTCATTTATACCTGCGACACCTTTTGGCATTATGGAGATGTTGAGAAGGAACGGGCTTGATATCTCTGGAAAAAAATGTGTGGTGATTGGTAGAAGTCATATTGTAGGTAGACCCATTAGTATTTTGATGAGTCAAAAAGGTAATCCTGGTAATGCGACGGTAACTCTTGCCCATAGCAGAACTAAAAATATTGAGGAGCTAACCCAAAAAGCAGATATAATTGTTTCTGCCCTTGGTATTCCCGAATTTTTAAAAGCCTATATGGTGAAGGACGGTGTGATTATTATTGATGTTGGGATCACCAGAGTTCCGGATGATAGTCATCCAAAGGGCTATATTATTAAAGGAGACGTAGCTTTTGAAGAAGTCGCAAAAAAATCAAGTTATATTACACCCGTACCTGGTGGAGTAGGCCCTATGACCATTGCCATGTTGCTTCAGAATACTTTGCTTTCTTGTGAGCGAAACGATTAGATAGAACTGACCTATTTACTTCTTTTTTTCAATGGGATTTTCCTCCATATTGTAGATGGTCAATATCACTAGACCAAAGGCAATACTGGAAATAATCAATAACACATTGGTAATTCCATTGACTCCAAAAGAGAGTCTGATCAAGATGGTACAGATTACAAATCCTGTATTTCTGATCAGTTGGCTGTAACGTTCCGTATATTGGAAAGAGAGTAGTAATATAAGAACATCTGCTAAAATCAGAATTGTAAAAAACTCATTGTAAAAAATGGCATTTATGTCGGAGGTCACCAGAAGGTAAAGAAGCTCATAAATCCAATTGGTTACACTCATTAAGGAAGTGAGGATGAGTATGGGTAATAAAGCCAGACTTACTGCTTTTTTTGAGGCGACAAAGCTTTGGAGATTGTTATTGAGGGGTTTTTTAGGGAGTCTGGATCGTTCTTTATTAAACAAGAAAATTAAAAAGAATATGATCAATACTCCCAACACATCATAAATTAACTGTATATTTTCGGGTGTGCTCATCCAATTGGCCTTGAGGTCTATTTTGGGAATGTCTGCAAAAATTCTTCTAATAAGAATGAGAGAAATGATTTCAAATTGTTTGGAAACTGAGGTGGTAAAGGATCGAGGTAGGTTGACGACCAAAAGATATATTTCATAAACCAAAATGATCGAAAAAGGGGTATAGATTGCCGAAATGGGATCTATCAAAAGACTGCTTTCAAAAGATATTTCAAACCAATCAAACTTTTTGGCGAATATCAAAAACAGATGGATGATAAAACCGATCACGGACATCCACAAGGTTGCTCGCTCCACTATAGACTGGTTTTTAGAAGAAAAAACCTTTGAAAAGATATTGTCAATGAATTGGTGCCAAGGCTTCATGAGAAAATATATTTTATCATTTTTGGAGTACTTTCAAATATACCTTTTTTTTATTTATGGTTTGTGACGCTATGGACTATCTTTGCAGAAATGGACATAAAGAAACAAGGGGAAATGCTGGAATTGGGAACTCTTCTCCCGTTGATGGAGGCTTTTTATACCATTCAGGGCGAGGGTTATCACAAGGGCAGTGCTGCCTATTTTATTAGAGTAGGGGGTTGCGATGTGGGTTGTCATTGGTGTGATGTTAAAGAAAGTTGGAACCCCAATTTACATCCGCCTACATCAGTAGATAAAATCATCAAAACTGCCCAGAAGTATTCGAATACTATAGTGGTTACAGGAGGTGAGCCATTGATGTGGAATATGAAACCGCTCACAGTGGGTCTAAAATCATTAGGGATGAAAACGCATATAGAAACTTCGGGGGCTTATCCTTTGTCTGGCCAATGGGACTGGTTTTGTCTGTCTCCCAAAAAAAACAAACCACCAATCGATCAGGCCTATGGCAGGGCAGATGAACTGAAAATGATCATTCACAATCAGGACGATTTTCACTTTGCAGAGCGGCAAGCCAAAAAAGTGTCCCCGAATTGTAAGCTTTATCTTCAACCAGAGTGGAGTAAACGAGACAAAATGATGCCATTGATTGTAGATTACGTCATGGAAAATACTCAGTGGATAGTATCCCTACAAACCCATAAATACCTTAATATCCCCTAGTCAAACGGGCGAGATAATCCCAGTTCTGTCCTTCTAAGATTAGATGAGTTTCCAAACCCACTTTACGGGCTAAATGGCTTAAATTTCCATAATCCACATAGAGCCAAGGAAAGGTTTCGTTATTGTTTTCGAAGCGAATACCGTATTGGAGTTCACCGTAGTATTGATCGGCGGGAATGTTTTTTTCGCCTTTAGCTGTTTCGTCAAATAAATAGATCAAATCTGAGGAATCCAGTAAGATTTGTCCCCCTCGATTGAGTAATCTTCGAAGTTTTTCTAACAACAATTGGAGTCTATCCAAACTGCCACATATACCAGGGCCGTTCATTAAAAGGAGTAGGGTGTCAAATGTATCTCCTTTGAAATCAAAAATAGATTGGTTGACTGTTTGTAATAAACCTCTTTCCTTGGCTACTCTAATGGCATTAGCAGAGCTATCTATTCCCAAAACACTGAGGTTTTTTTCGCTTTGTAAGTAAAGACCATGACATCCCGTTCCACAACCGATATCTAAGACTTTTCCTTGGGCCAATTCTAATGCCTTTTTTTCCAAAGTAGGCATTTGGTTAAATGTTCTGAAAAAATAGCTGATGGGGATAGAATCCTCGAAGGTGAGATTGGTCCAGGTGATTAGTTCTTGATTATTTGGGGATTTATGGTATTGCCATAGACCTTTTCCAAAGACATCATTGTCATCTGTCATCGCGGAATGTATTAGGGGTAAATAAGGTATTTTTTTCTGATTTGTTTAAATTTTTCTAAATCCTTTTCCCAAGTTTTACGGATTTGTTTTTCGGTCATTCCTTGCGCCAATTGTTTTTTCAATTTTTTATTGCCCGCAATTCTATAAAATCCTTTTTTAAAAAAAAGTTCTTTATCCGGAAAGTTGTGATAGGCTTGAATCAACCATCGTAATTCAATTTTTTTTGGACGTTCATAGTTTCTCAGGTCAATCCCGTGACAAAGTTGACCCCTGAGTTTGGGATTTTTGGCTCCATAATTCGGCTGAGGGATAAAAGAAAATTGGGTTTTTGGTAGCTTTGGATGACCGTAGATTTGAAATTGCATTTCGGTTCCTCTACCAACACTGATTACAGTGGGTTCGAGCAGGCATAGACTGGGGTAAAGGGCAATGGATTGTGCGTTGGGTAAATTGGGAGAAGGCCTTAGGGCTAATTCGAATACGGTTTTATGGGTGTAGTTTTTGAGGGGGATTATGGTCAAATTACATTGAATACCTTTGTTTAACCACTGTTCTCCATTAATCATTTTGGCGTATTCCCCAATGGTCATACCGGAGACGATAGGAACTGGATGCATACCGACAAAACTTTTGCAATCCTCTTCTAATAGTGGGCCATCGGTGAAGTGAGCATTGGGATTGGGTCGATCTAGAATGATAAGGGGAATTCCATTTTCGGCGCAAGCCTCCATGACATAGTGCAGGGTAGAGAGATAGGTATAAAACCTTACGCCCACATCTTGTAAATCGAAGAGCATAATGCTGATCCCTTCAAGACTCTCCTTGGAAGGTTTTTTATTACTTCCGTAAAGTGAAAGAATTGGCAATCCTGTTTTTGGGTCTTTTTGATCTACTACCCGCTCTCCGGCATCGGCATCCCCCCTGAACCCATGCTCTGGTGCAAAGACTTTTTTAATGTTCACATTGAGGGAAAGTAAGGTGTCAATTAAATGGGTTTTGGAATAGACTAAACTGCCCTGATGGGCAACGACTCCAATATTTTTTCTCCCTAATATTTCTTTGTAAGATTTCCATTGATCGGCTCCAGTTACGATTTGGGTTTGTGCATTACACGGCAAAACATTGCTCATTAAAAGAAAAAATAAAAATGTAATTTTGAACATGCCTTTCACAAAAAAAAATCATTTGAATTTACCTCTGTTTATCGCCAGAAGGATGCGTTTTGACCGTAAGTATAAAGGTAGTGTTTCTGTTCAGATAATTAAAATCGCTAAACTTGCTGTTGCCCTGGGGATGGCTATGATATTGATTGCTGTTTCAACGGGTAAAGGATTACAAAAGGAAATTAAAGATAAAACTTTGGCTTTTAACGGCCATTTGGTTGTTTCGCCTTTCGAGAACAGTGAATCTCAGATTTCAATTCTCCCTGTAGCTAGTGACTCAACAGTCATTGATGTTTTAAAAAATGAACCGGGTGTGAAACATGTCCAGAGGGTAGCATTAAAAGGGGGACTTTTAAAAGCCGGAGATCAGTTTGAGGGCTTCGTAATGAAAGGTGTATCTACGGACTACCAATGGGAATCATTGAAAAGTTTTATAGTTGAAGGAAACTTCCCTGAAATTCGAGATCAAACCTCTAACGAAATATTACTTTCTCAACTCATTGCAAAACGTCTATCTGTTGGGGTAGGTGATGAAGTATCAGCATATTTTCAAAATTCCCAAAATCAACAATTGCCCAATGTGAGAAAATTTAAGATAGCGGGACTTTTTTTGTCTGGATTCCCTGATTTTGACGAATTTTTTTTTTTAGGAGACCTTCGACACATTCAACGCATTAACAAATGGAAGAATGAAGAAATTGGAGCTTATGAGGTGTTCGCCACCGATCTAAAAACAGCTATTAATATTAGTTCATCGATATACGAAAAGCTGCCCTCGGATTTGGATGTAATTGAAATTACTCGACAATATGCCACAATTTTCCAATGGATTTCACTTTTTGATTTCAATATACTGATCATCATCATTGTAATGATTGTGGTGGGGGTCATCAATATGTCCACTGCTCTATTGGTTTTAATTTTTGAGCGCTCAAGTATGATTGGGTTGTTTAAATCCTTGGGGGCAGGTAACCTTTTGATTCAAAAAATATTTTTTTACAATGGTGTAACCATTATGAGTCAAGGATTGTTTTGGGGAAATTTGATTGGAGTCATATTCTTTTTGACACAAAAATATTGTGGTTGGATCCGTTTGGATCCCGAGACCTATTATGTTAATATTGCTCCTGTATACTTGGATTTTTGGGATGTACTTTTACTAAATTTTGGTTTTTTGGTCGTGAGTAGTTTATTGCTTTGGATTCCATCAATGATAATTAGTTATATTAGCCCAGCTCGTGTTTTACGATTTCGTTAGTTTATTTTCTTATTATTAGGGATATGGTATCTTTGCAATGAAAGAGATTTAATGAATTATTCTAAGAATATACTAGAAACTATAGGTAATACGCCTTTGGTTCAACTCAATACGATTACTAAAGATATTTCCGCACTGGTTTTGGCGAAGATTGAAAGTTTTAACCCTGGCAATTCGGTAAAGGACCGAATGGCCTTAAAAATGGTGGAGGATGCCGAGTTGGATGGTCGACTAAAACCCGGTGGAGTGATCATTGAGGGAACTTCAGGAAACACAGGAATGGGATTGGCCTTGGCCGCTATTGTAAAAGGATATCGTCTAATCTGTGTTTCTAATGACAAACAGTCTAAAGAAAAATTTGATGTATTGCGAGCAATGGGGGCAGAGGTTGTGGTTTGTCCAACTGCAGTAGCTCCAGAAGATCCCCGCTCTTACTATAGTGTGTCCAAAAGACTGTCTGAGGAAACATCCAATTCATGGTATGTTAATCAATACGACAATCCGTCCAACAGTTTGGCACATTACCAGCAAACTGGTCCTGAAATTTGGAGCCAAACCCATGGAAAAATAACCCATTTTGTGGTGGGTGTCGGCACGGGGGGAACTATCTCTGGTGTTGCCAAATTTCTTAAGGAGAAAAACCCAAATATTAAAATATGGGGAATCGACACTTATGGTTCTGTTTTTAAGAAGTATCATGAAACAGGAATCTTTGATGAAAATGAAATTTATCCCTACATCACAGAGGGAATAGGTGAAGACATTCTTCCTGAAAATGTAAACTTTAAACTGATCGATAAATTTGAAAAAGTTACAGATAAAGATGCCGCACTATATACTAGAAAGTTGGCCCGTGAGGAGGGTATTTTTGCTGGAAATTCTTGCGGTGCTGCCGTTAAAGGCCTTTTGCAATTGAAGGATCACTTCACTAAAGATGACGTTGTGGTAGTATTACTCCACGACTCTGGAAGTCGATATATTGCAAAGATTTACAATGATGAGTGGATGATTGAAAAAGGGTTTATGGAAAAGTAAATTCTAGTAATAATTATCAATCTGTAATTTTTTGTAGATACCTCTATTATTTCTCCTGTATATACTAAAATCAAAAATAATACTCAGCTCAAATAGACTTGGAGAATATACCTTCCCGGGCTTCCTATTTGAAAAGTTGTAGTGTAATCCAAAATCAAAATTTTCCAGTGCAAGTCCAATTGTCATACCAAAGTTATTTATACTAAAAGAATTTACAGACCCTGTTTGTTGAGTAAAACCAAGAGAAAATTCACCTAATTGAAATTCTTCATTTAGACCTAAATAAATGGCATCTCCATATTTAACAAGATTTAAAAATGTGTATAAATAAGAATATCTGGGGAGAAGGCCTCTTTCAAAGGGATTGATATCGAATTCATATCCTGCTTGAAGGCCAATGCGTATGGGTTTTACGTATGGAACTTCTTTATTATATGAGACATTTGGTTTATTTAGGTGTTTAAGACTTAAACCAACCATATAAAATTCATTATGAATAA
>CAJVZM010000065.1 GCA_913020475.1 uncultured Flavobacteriaceae bacterium | reverse complement strand
CTATTAAGACCATGAACGAAGCACTTAAAGAGGCACTCAAATAAGCGAATTGTCTTATCCTAACATAAAGTTGCTAAATCATTGCCTAAACTTTATATTTGCACGCTTATTTGAGCGTAAATAAAAATCAAAATGCAAAATAACGGACTCATAAGATTATTTGCCATCCTCTTTGGATTGGTGAGTATATACCAGCTTTCTTTTACATTTATTACCGGTCAGAAAGAATCTGAAGCCAAGGCTTATGCTACAGAAAAATATGCATCAGATATAGAGAACTATATCGAATTGAGGGATCTTGCTGCTGCAAACTACTTGGATTCCATTGCTAGTGAGCCTATTTTTGTGATCACTTCCTACAATGATGCCAAAAGCAAAGAGCTCAATAAAGGTCTAGACCTTAAAGGGGGTATCAATGTTATACTTCAGATTTCAGTGAGAGACATCCTCAAAGGTCTGGCAGAAAATTCAAAAAATCCAACTTTTAATAAAGCTCTGGATCAAGCTGATATACTTCAAGCTAGCACCAATGATTCTTATATAGAATCCTTTTTCGCTGCTTTTGAAACCACCAAAGGCGATCTCAAATTGGCCGCACCTGATCTATTTGCCAATCGTACCTTAAGTGACGAGATCACTTTTCAAATGACAGATACTGAGGTACAACCCATACTGAGACGTAAGGTTGACGAATCCATTGTCTCTGCTTTTGAAGTATTGAGAAAACGTATAGATAAATTTGGAGTTACCCAACCCAATATCCAAAGATTGGGAACTTCTGGGAGAATATTGGTTGAATTGCCAGGGGCCAAAGATGTGGATAGGGTAAAAAAGCTGTTACAAAGCACAGCCCAACTCGAATTTTGGGAAACCTATAAAAACGATCAATTATTCGGTTTTTTATCAGAAGCTAACGAACACCTCAAAACTACAGTCGAAATGACTGTCATTGCTGAGGAAGAAGAAGACACCGATGAATCTTCAATAGATGACCTATTGGCCGATGTAGAGGCAAAAGATTCTACAAATGTTATATCTACCAATCCATTGTTAGATTTGATAGTAGGACCTGGTTTTCAAGGCGGCCCTGTCTTAGCAAAGTTTGCCTCCAAAGATGCCGACGTTATAATGGGATACCTGAACACCCCGGAAGTCAGAAAACTCTTACCTAGAGATTTACGATACACTCGATTTGCTTGGGGCAAGCCCGCTGCCAATAGTGAGGTGATTGAACTTTACGCTCTTAAGTCAAATAGGGATGATCTCGCACCGCTGAGTGGAGGGGTAGTGGTCGATGCCATGCAAACTTATGATATGATGGGCAACCCAGCGGTATCCATGCAAATGAATACCCAAGGAGCCAGAACCTGGGAAAATATGACAGGAAAGGCTTTTCGCGAAGCCTCGAACATCGCCATTGTATTGGACGATATAGTTTACTCCGCACCCGGAGTATCTAACGGGGCAATTTCTGGAGGTCGTTCCGAGATCACCGGAAATTTTACCCTTAACGAATCCATTGATTTGGCCAACGTACTTAGAGCGGGAAAACTTCCCGCTGCCGCGGAAATCATTCAATCGGAAATTGTTGGTCCCTCTTTGGGTCGAGAAGCCATTCAAAGTGGAGTATACTCTTTTATCATTGCCTTGATATTGGTATTAGTATGGATGGTATTCTATTATGGAACTGCTGGAATATTTGCCGATGTAGCTTTGGTACTGAACATTCTCCTTATTTTTGGAATACTTGCTGGATTGGGAGCTGTGCTAACCTTACCTGGAATTGCTGGAATTGTATTGACTATCGGAATATCGGTGGATGCCAACGTACTGATTTTTGAAAGGGTCAGAGAAGAACTCAAAAAAGGCAAAGGCTTAAGGAAAGCTGTTTCAGATGGGTTTAACAATGCCTTGTCTTCCATTTTGGATGCCAATATCACTACAGGATTGACTGCATTGATCCTATTTGTATTTGGAACAGGACCCATTAAAGGCTTTGCCACGACACTATTGATTGGTATTGCGACTTCGCTCTTCACCGCTATTTTCATCACTCGCTTCTTTATTGATGCACGTAATGAAAAAGGAAAATCCGTTGCTTTTGGTACCCTATTGACCCAGTCTTTGTTTTCTAGCATCAACATCAGCTTTTTGCAAAAAAGAAAAATCGCCTATGTGGTCTCAGGTATCGTTTTGATCTTAAGTTTGGCTTCTCTTTCTTTTCAAGGACTCAACCAAGGGGTAGACTTTGTAGGAGGACGTTCCTATACTGTTCGATTTGACCAAATCATCAGCCCCTCTGAAATTCAAAGCAGTTTGGTACCTTCATTGGGAAGTGCTGAGGTTAAGACTTTTGGAGAAGAAAACCAGTTAAAAATCACAACCAAATACAAAGTGAATGTCGAAGGCTTGGCCGTGGACAATGAGATTCAAAATATATTATACAATGCATTACAATCCTTTTTACCTGACGGTTTGACATATGATGCTTTTATTAATGGAGCTGATGATAAACAGGTCGGGATTATGTCCTCTATCAAAGTAGGGCCGACCATTGCGGACGATATCAAGAAAAATTCTTTTTTGGCTGTCATCGGATCTCTGATCGTGGTCTTTTTGTACATCTTACTACGATTTAGAAAATGGCAGTTTTCGTTGGGAGCTGTTGTTGCGGTTTTCCACGACGTATTAATCGTTTTAGGAATCTTCTCTTTGACTTATAAGATCATGCCTTTTAGTATGGAGATCAATCAAGCCTTTATTGCCGCCATTCTTACCGTGATTGGATACTCTTTAAATGATACGGTTGTGGTTTTTGACCGCATCCGTGAATATGTTGGAGAAAATACCAAATGGAAGTTTAATGTTACGGTTAATGCCGCATTGAATAGCACCTTAAGTCGAACACTTAATACCTCATTAACTACGTTAATCGTTCTTTTGGCCATATTCATTTTCGGCGGAGAGTCCATCCGTGGCTTTATGTTCGCCCTTATTGTCGGGGTGATTGTAGGAACTTATTCATCTGTATTTATCGCTACCCCTGTGATGTATGACACCCAAAAAGGAAAAGCCATAAGCGAAGAATAGATAAGTCGATAATTTATGATGAATTTAAGGTAATTGAATAAGGTGCTTTAAATTGTTTAATATTCTAATCTTGTTTGTATAGGTAAGCTTTATTTCCTAATTACTGTGTCGACGAACCAATTGGTACCTATCGTTGTGAGATTTTTGTTTTTCAAATAAGGATTATTTCATTATTCTATTTTGAAGTTTCTTTTTTTGCTGAAAGAAAACGCCAATAAAATTATTCCAAAGGCAATAAATGGTATGCTAAGCCATTGTCCTGTAGAGAACATGGGTATAATTTCTTCAAAACCTCCTTGGCTTTCTTTGACATATTCTACTAGGAATCTGATGCTGAACAATCCGATAAAGAAAAGACCCAAAAAGAATCCTCCTTGATCTCTAAATTGGCTGTTGTAGAGTCTTCGGAGAACAAAAAACAAGAGTAAATACCCAAAGGCTTCATACATTTGAGCTGGGTAGCGGGGCATAACTTCACCTCGATTTTCGAATACTACTCCAAAATTGGAACCAGTGTACTTTCCAACAATCTCCGAGTTAAAAAAGTTTCCAGTACGGACAAAAAACCCACCAATGGCTACAGGTATTGTCAGGCGGTCAAGTATCCAGATAAGAGGTTTGAATTTATAGATCCTTTGGTAGAGGGAAATTCCGATCAGTATACCAATGGTTGCGCCATGACTTGCCAATCCTCTGAAACCGATAAATGAATATCCACCATCCGCTTTTTCCTTAATTGGGAGAAGGATTTCTAACATGTGATTCTGAAAATAGTCCCAATTGTAAAAAAAAACTTCTCCCAGTCTGGCTCCGATTAGGGTAGAGACCACCATGTAGATAAAAAGAGGTTCCAAATATTTTTGATCTACATTTTCTTTAATAAACATTTTCTTATAGAGACGCAAGCCTAGGAGGAATGCGATGATGAACATCAGGCTGTAAACGTGAATACCAAAGCCACCAATTTCAAATAATTTTTCGTTGGGAGCCCAGTTGAATTTTAAAAAGGTCATAGTATTTTAAATTATGTGTCAAATGTAATGATTCTTCAAGAGTTGTAGGGAGAAATTTAGGGAACAGGATCATAGCCGCTTTTACCCCAAGGGTGGCATTTGGCGATTCTTTTTATCGTTAAATAAAATCCCTTAATTGGTCCATGACGGTTAAAAGCTTCGAGTCCATAGTTGGAGCAGGTAGGGGTGAATCTACAGCTCGGAGGCAGAAGGGGGGATATCAAGTATTGATAAGATTTGATTAGAAGTACAAAGGGAAAGATAATAACTTTTTTCAGCATGTCTTAGTTGAGCGTAAACTGGGTTCCATCCTTACCGTCCTTTAACTGAACGCCAAACTGCAAAAGTTGGTCTCTAATATTATCAGAAGTTTCAAAGTCCTTTTGGGCTCTTGCTTTATTTCTTATTTCGATTAGCAATTCCACTGTTTTGTTAAGTGTGTCTTCTGTGTCGTCGGAAAACTCTTTCACTGGTGCAATCCCCAATACTTCGTGAATAAAAACTTCCAACATTGTATTGATTGTTTGCCACTGGTCACTATTGATGGGGTGATTTTTATGTAAAATCAAATTGATGAATTTAACAGCTTCAAATAGATGAGCGATCAACATCGGGCTGTTGAAATCATCATCCATGGCGGCATAACATTTTTTTAACCATTGGTCGGTATCGAAATCCCCAGCCTTTTCACCAGGACTAACTTTGGCAAACCTTCGTTTAGCCTCGACCAATCTTTGGTAGCCTTTTTCGGAGGCGTCTAAAGAATCTTGGCTGATGTCTAAAATACTGGTGTAATGGGCTTGTAACATAAAAAAACGAACGACTTGTGGGCTATAGGGTTTTTCGAACTTGTCGTTGTTTCCTGAAAAGATGTCCATGGGAAGAATGTTGTTTCCGGTGGACTTTGCCATTTTCTTGCCGTTTAGGGTCAACATATTGGCATGTAACCAGTATTTTACAGGTGAGTGCTGGTGAATGGCTTGCGCCTGCGCAATTTCACATTCGTGGTGTGGAAACTTGAGATCCATACCTCCACCATGTATATCAAAGGAAGATCCCAGATATTTTGTACTCATTGTGGTACACTCCAGATGCCAACCTGGAAAACCATCACTCCAAGGAGATGGCCACCGCATTATGTGTTGAGGTTCAGCTTTTTTCCAAAGGGCGAAGTCTTGTGGATTCCGTTTGTCGCTTTGACCGTCTAATGATCGTGTGTTGTTCATCAGCTCTTCAATCTTGCGACCGCTAAGAATACCGTAGTGGTGGGTTTTGTTGTATTTTAAAACGTCGAAATAGACTGATCCGTTAACTTCATAGGCATAACCAGCCGCTTGTATTTCTTTAATCAGTTCGATTTGTTCAATAATGTGTCCCGTTGCAGTAGGCTCGATACCCGGTGGGAGAGTGTTGAATTTTTCTAAGATTTTGTGGAAATCTACGGTGTAGAGTTGCACTACCTCCATGGGTTCTATTTTTTCGATACGGGCTTTTTTGGCAATGCGATCTTCACCAGCATCATCGTCGTTCTCCAAATGTCCTGCATCGGTAATATTCCTGACATAGCGCACTTTGTAACCTAGATGCCTGAGATAGCGGTAAATCAGGTCAAATGAGATAAAAGTTCTACAGTTTCCCAAATGAACGTTACTATAGACGGTAGGACCACAGACATACATACCGACATAACCGGTTTTGAGTGGCTCAAAAGGTTCTTTTTTTCCGCTCAGGGAATTTAATACGACCAGCGAATTGTCGATCAAAACTCAGTTTCTAATTTGATGTAATCTATAAATTCTCTCTTGATTTCTTTTTCATTGAAGCGTCCACCAAACTCGGAAGTAACAGTGCTGCTAGAGATGTCGCTGATGCCTCTGGAATTGACACAAAGGTGTTTGGCATCGATCACACAGGCCACGTCATCAGTATTCAATATTTTCTGAAGTTCTTCCACAATCTGAAGGGTCAAGCGTTCTTGAACCTGGGGCCGTTTTGCAAAATAATCAACGATTCTATTCATTTTGGAAAGTCCTACGACTGTTCCTTTAGAGATATAGGCCACGTGGGCTTTGCCAACTATTGGGAGCAGGTGGTGTTCGCAAGTAGAGTAAAGGGTAATATTTTTTTCAACCAACATTTCTCCATACTTGTATTTGTTTTCGAATGTAGAGGACTTGGGTTTGTTGTCGGGATGCAGACCACTAAAAATTTCATCGACAAACATTTTGGCTACCCGCCTAGGAGTGCCTTCAAGGCTGTCATCAGTCAGATCCATACCCAAAATATGAAGTACTTCACGAATTTTTTCCTCTATGAGTAATGTCTTTTGTGCATTACTCATTTCAAAAGCATCGAGACGGAGTGGGGTTTCCTTTGAACCTGGTTGGTGCTGGTCCCCCATATCATCGAATTGCTCTGACAGTAATTTTTCTAGTTTCATGGTTATAAAAGAGGTGTAAAGATAGTTATTTATCCATAAATGATGATGGAACTTAGTCCCCTAGAAAGGTTTTAATAGACTATAGTTTAAAGGAATAGGAAACCAAAAATTGAATTTGATCTTTATTTAGTTTAATGGAATCGTTTAAACCCTCTTGATACATCTGTTCTGAGTGCTGATATTCTATGTCGGAAAGAGAAATATTCACTACACTTCCTCCAAAATCAAACCCCAAACCAAAGGAGGTTCCTTTACCAAGATCAAGGGCGGTTTTGTTGATGCTCTCTTGGTTAAAATAACCAGCGCGTAAGCTCAATCGATTTATCCGATATTCCCCTCCAATTCTAAATGTACCTGCCGACTTTAAATTTTTTTCCATTCTCTTGTTTTGGTAGATAAAGTTTTCATCTCTATTTCCAATGTCAAAGGAGGCATTTCGATAGTTTACTCGATCATATTGAAAACTGATCAAACCTTTAGTGCTAAAAATATAAGCTAAACCACCAGAAAATCTTGAAGGGGTGGATAGATTGTATTCGTATATATTAATAACTTGGGGATCAATACTATCGTCTCCACTGTTTTTTACGGAAGAGATGAACTGTTTCAATTCATCTATCATTTTATACCATACAGGGGACTGGTAACTGAGGCCTAATCTTATATTATTATTGGGTTTGTATATCGCTCCCAACTGAAAGGAAAAACCCTCTCCTGTAGACAAGAGATCATTTTCAAATTCAGTGGAGTAAAAGGTGGAAGCTGAACCGTAGTTGCTTTCTACCAAATTGTCAATCCTACTGAATCGCGAGTTGTACGAATTCAGGTTCAAGCCCAGATAGAGGCTTTGTTGGTATTGGGTTGCAAGGGAAAAGGTGTGTTTGCTGTTTTTACCACTATGGGTAACAAAAAAGTCGTGATCTACCGCTTGGCGTTGTGGGTTACTGTTGGAGAAATATTGGGTATTGTTGTCCTGATATTTTTCAGGACTAATTATATATCCTTGGTAACCCAAGAAAGCTTGTTGACTACCGTATCCAAAGTTTTCTCCCAAATATTTGTAGGATTGAGAGAGGGGTTCGTCGTCATAAGTTTTAATTTGAGAAAAGGGGACTCCGTTGGTAAAAAATAAAAAGTAGTCGTCCAAACCTCTGTTAGAGTTCGTTCCTTTTGCATTAAACTTAGCATTAAAAAGCTCTGTGTTTTGGTAATTGTAGCCGATCGTAAGTTTTGTAAAGTCATTTCCCGATGTCTCTTTAAATACAAACACAATTCCAAACTGATCGAAATCCATTGACCTGGAATCTACACTGTTCTTGCTGCCTATGTAACTGGCGTTGACCTTGTTATCTAAACTATTCAAGGTAACTCCGATTTCAGAATTGAGGAAAACGGCTGTAGCAGCGGGGTTGTCATTGATGGCCGAAAAATCGCCACCTAAGGCGTTGAATGCACCTCCCATGGAAATATATCGGGCTGAACCTTTTAATTTGGTTCGGGAGTAGCGCAAGATGTCGTCCATAGACTGTGCATAGGACGCTGTTGTGTATAAAAACACCATAAGAACATGAGGGATGTGCTTTTTCATAGTCGTTAAATTTTTATTCGAGATTATCTGCCTCTTGAGCTGCTTCTACCTCCACCTATATAGCCTCTTGATCCCGAACTATAATTGGAGGAACGCCCTCCGCTGGAATAGGAACGTGAGGAACTAAAGCTTCGACCCGAATTATAATTACTCCTGTTTGTTGAGGAGTAATTCGAGTTGGATTGAGTTCTGTTATTATATCTAGAGTTATTATTGGATCGGGTGTTGTTGCTACGGGATGTTTGTGAACTATTACTATTGCTGGTTTTACTCGGAGGCCTTCTGCCTTCGTTGTAACGCTTAGTGGAACTGGCCGAGTTGGTATTTACCCGACTATATCTGTTACTCCTTGCGCTACGAGTTCTACTGAAATTTTCAGAATATCTTCCCCCCATGGAGTTATTGGCGTTAGCGTATCGGCCAGAACCCCTAGAATAAGGGGATTGGGCATAACTACGATCATATAGGTTGCCGTAATATCCTCTGTAACCATAGCGATATGGGTAACCAAAATTGGGATAACCATAATATCCAAAATATCCGAAGCGGTAAAATGGATCGTAAAAACTAAGCCCCCAAAAGGGTCGGTAAAAACCCCTATTGAAAAAAGGATTATAATTCCAGAAAGGGTCGAAGAAAGAATTATAGAAGCCCCAGTTGTTATTGAAGTAGCCCCAAGGGTTGTTGTTGATGTAATAGACTTCTGTTTTGCTAGTTCGATCACCCCAAGGTGCTTGAGAATTTACTCGAACATCGCTATTACCTCTGCCATTATTACCAATATAATTATCACTATCGATATCGACATAGTTTTGGGGGTCGTCCAATGAGGAATAATCGTCAGCGATATTGTTGAAGTACTCTTTGTAATATACCTCTTTATTATCTTTGTTGGATTTTTCGGTTCTTGTCCCGACCGAAGCGTTCCCACCATAGATACCGTCTGATGCGTAGTAGGATACCCCCTGATAGCTTCCACAAGAAAATATAGTGGAGATGAGAAAAAGACTGCTTAATAAGTGGTATAATTTTAAATTAAGTTTTGTTCTCATAGTTGGTGTTTTAAAGGAATGAAACACTAACAAAAAAGTAGTAATTTTGTGATTCATTATTTTAATAAACATACAGAAAACAAATTCTGTGCCAAACTTGAAGTGGGAAAAAAATTAACAAGTAGATCAGTAGATTATTCCAAGTGGTATAACGAATTGGTCGTCATGGCCGACTTGGCTGAAAATTCAGCAGTTCGGGGCTGTATGGTCATTAAACCCTACGGTTATGCGATCTGGGAAAAAATGCAATCGCAATTGGATAAAATGTTTAAAGCCACTGGCCATCAAAACGCATATTTCCCTTTGTTTGTTCCCATGAGTTTGTTTGAGGCTGAAGAAAAAAATGCCGAGGGCTTTGCCAAGGAGTGTGCTGTGGTCACGCATTACAGAT
>CAJVZM010000064.1 GCA_913020475.1 uncultured Flavobacteriaceae bacterium | reverse complement strand
GTGTATTCAATGGTAACCTGTGATTTTGAATCAGGCCGAAGATATTTAATCTCCTCGTTATTTCTTCTTAGGGTGGCAAGTTCAATCAATATTTTATGAGACAAATCTAAAGCCAATGGAATGTAGTTCTTCGTTTCATCAGTTGCATAGCCGAACATGATTCCTTGGTCACCAGCTCCTTGATTTTCTTTTTTGGCTCTATCAACCCCTCGGTTGATGTCCTGGGACTGCTCATGGATCAAAGAAATTACACCACAAGAGTTTCCGCTAAATTGGTATTCATCTTTAGTGTAGCCTATTTTGTTAATGGTTTCACGAGCTATACTTTGTACATCTAAGTAGGTATGGCTTTTAACCTCTCCAGCCAATATGGTTTGTCCTGTTGTAACCAGGGTTTCACAGGCTACTTTACTCTCGGGATCAAAGGCAATAAAGTTGTCTAAGAGTGCATCACTGATTTGGTCCGAGACTTTGTCTGGATGTCCTTCGCTAACAGATTCTGAAGTGAAAAAATATGACATTTAAAGTTGCTTTTTAGGGGGGATTTGACAAAATACGTCTTAAAGCAACTGCTGCTTTAGCATTTTTTTAAGAGGTTGCAATCAGTCAAATCCTTCCTCATTTTGAGTGCAAATATATTATTAAATTTTAAATTTCAAAAAAAAATTATTCGCTTTACTAATTTGGCTTAAAAACAAAAATAAATTTTATTAAAATTCAATCAATCTTAAATATGTTTCAGTAAAAAAGTGACTATCTTTCAAAAAAAAATAAATGTACGTTGCTGTTGCTGGAAATATAGGGGCGGGAAAGACCAGTCTTGCGGAATTACTATCCAAACACTACAGTTGGGAAGCCCATTTTGAAGATGTTATTGACAATCCCTATTTGGATGATTTTTATAATCACATGGAGCGATGGTCATTTAACCTTCAGGTATACTTTCTTAACAGTAGATTTAGACAACTGAAAAATTTCAAAGCTTCAAATAAAGATTTTATTCAAGACAGAACTATTTATGAAGATTCTCGTATTTTCGCCCCCAATCTTCACGCCATGGGATTGATGAATCAGCGAGATTTCAATAACTACCAGTCACTTTTTGGATTGATGGAATCCATGGTTAAAGCACCGGATATGCTCATTTATTTGAGGAGTAGTATTCCCAATTTGGTTCATAAAATTCACAAAAGAGGACGGGAGTATGAAAACTCCATAAGCATAGAGTACCTGAGTAGATTGAATGAAAGATATGAAGCATGGATCTCCACTTATGATAAGGGAAAGTTGTTGATTGTCGATGTTGATCAATATGATTTCGTTGAGAATAAGGGTGATTTAGGTAGAATCATCGAAAAAATTGATGCCGAACTAAACGGTTTATTTTAACCCTCCAAAACCTCTAGTCTTTTTAGGTTTTAATTCATTGAAATTTATAGTCTTAAGATTGTTTTTTATTAAGAATGGTTTTACTATTTTTGGTGCCACAAAAAAAACATTACTTCATGAAATTTGTTATCGACTTTTTACCTGCTTTCGGACTTTTGGGCTTGCTATTTGTATTTTTCAAAAATAATTGGATTGCCAGACAAGAGATTGGCAATGAGAAAATGGCGACCATTGCAAAAAATATAGCCAACGGAGCTATGTCTTTTCTAAAAGCTGAATATAGAATTCTATCCATTTTTGTAGTTTGTTTGGCTATACTTTTGTACATCAAAGGAAGTAATGAAGAAGGATCACACGGAATGGTTGCCCTCTCATTTGTAGTTGGTGCCATTTGTTCTGCTCTTGCAGGTTATATCGGAATGCGTGTAGCGACCAAAGCCAATGTAAGAACTACCAATGCCGCAAGGACTTCGCTTGGAAAGGCCTTGGAAGTTGCTTTCACAGGAGGTTCTGTGATGGGGCTGGGTGTTGTGGGTTTGGGCGTATTAGGCTTGAGTAGCTTGTTCGCTTTATACCAAAATATTTGGCCTGGTGCTGAAAACTTAACCACTGTATTGAATATTTTGACTGGATTTTCCATGGGAGCTTCTTCGATTGCATTGTTTGCAAGAGTTGGTGGTGGAATATACACCAAGGCCGCCGATGTAGGAGCTGACTTAGTTGGTAAGGTTGAAGCAGGAATCCCTGAAGATCATCCACTAAACCCTGCAACCATTGCAGATAATGTGGGTGACAATGTAGGAGACGTTGCTGGCATGGGTGCTGATCTATTTGAGTCTTACGTAGGCTCAATCATAGGGACAATGGTATTGGGAGCTTTTATTATAACTCCAGAATTTGCAGGACTAGGTGCGGTTTACCTTCCACTTGTACTTGCTGCGTTTGGAATTGTAATGTCTATTATAGGAACCTTTTTTGTAAAAGTAAAAGAAGGGGGTAATCCTCAATCTGCACTTAATTTAGGAGAATTTGGATCAGCAGGTTTGATGGTAATAGTATCCTATTTTATCATTCAAATAATGATCCCTGAATCAACAGAGGGATTGCCTTTTGGATCTATGGGAGTATTTTTAGCGACTATTTCTGGTTTAGTTGCTGGTTTGGGTGTCGGAAAAATTACTGAATATTATACAGGAACAGGAACCAAACCAGTTTCTGCAATTGTTCGTCAATCTGAGACTGGATCGGCTACAAACATAATTGCCGGCTTGGGTGTGGGTATGATGTCAACTATGATTCCCATTCTATTGATTGCTGCTGCGATTTTAATTTCTCATCACTATGCCGGTTTGTATGGTATTGCCATTGCCGCTGTGGGGATGTTGGCCAATACAGGAATCCAACTGGCTGTTGATGCTTACGGCCCAATCTCTGACAATGCAGGTGGTATTGCTGAAATGGCAGAATTGCCTGCTGAAGTAAGAGACCGTACAGATAAATTGGATGCCGTAGGAAACACCACTGCCGCTATTGGGAAAGGTTTCGCCATTGCCTCTGCTGCTCTTACAGCCTTGGCACTGTTCTCTGCCTTTATGCAAGTAGCTAACGTTACAGCAATCGATGTTTCCAAGCCCAAGGTAATGGCTGGACTCCTTGTTGGTGGTATGTTGCCGTTTGTTTTTTCTGCACTCTCAATGAATGCAGTGGGACGTGCGGCCATGTCAATGATCGAAGAAGTAAGAAGACAATTTAAAGACATTCCCGAGTTGAAAGCGGCGCTTGAAATCATGAGAAAATACGATGCTGATATTTCTAAAGCTAATGCCAAAGACCGTGCCATTTTTGATGCGGCTGATGGTAAAGCAGATTACGAAAAATGTGTTGAGATTTCAACCAAAGCCTCTATCAAAGAAATGGTAATGCCCGGACTATTGGCCATACTAGTGCCTGTAGCTGTTGGTTTACTTGGAGGTGCAGAAATGCTCGGAGGTCTTTTAGCTGGTGTTACCACTTGTGGTATATTGATGGCCATTTTCCAATCCAACGCCGGAGGTGCATGGGACAACGCCAAAAAAATGATCGAATCGGACGGAAGAAAAGGGTCTGACGCTCACAAAGCCGCAGTAGTGGGTGATACGGTTGGAGATCCGTTTAAGGATACTTCAGGACCTTCACTTAATATACTACTAAAATTGATGTCTGTAGTAGCATTAGTGATCGCACCAACCATTGCAATTGAAGGAGATGCTATGGGAGAAAAAATTGAGAAATCTGAGTATATCATTAATATACTTGATGATGAATCTGATATTGCTGACAATATTGTCCGCTATGAAGATTTTATTGAAAAATAGATTCTACTCCAAAAAATAAAAATTTTCAACAATAGAGATCCAACAATTCTAATGCTGGGTCTTTTTTATTTATTATTTTAGTAAGGGAGCTATTCCTCTTTAGTTTTATCTTCCACTTGGGAAAACTATTAATAAATTATAATCAGATAAAAATCTACTTTTTGGGTATCAGCGAAAGGTCTGCATTATTTTACGTACATCACTTTCTTTACAGCTTTGATCACATCTTGACTATTGGGGAGCCACTCAGCCAATAACACCGGAGAGTATGGTGCGGGGGTATCTGCAGTATTTATTTTTTCTACAGGTGCATCAAGAAAATCAAATATCTGATTTTGAACCTGATAAGTGATTTCAGTGGAAATATTTCCAAAAGGCCAAGACTCCTCTAAAATAATCAATCGATTGGTTTTTTTAACTGAGTTGAAAATGGCTTCATAATCCATAGGGCGTATTGTTCTGAGGTCTATAATTTCACAATCGATACCTTCTTTTGATAAGGAATCTGCCGCCTCATAGGCTACTTTAATGATTTTTCCGAAAGATACTATAGTTACGTCTTTACCCTGTCTTTTGATATCGGCAACCCCAATAGGAAGGGTATATTCTCCCTCAGGAACTTCCCCTTTATCTCCATACATTTGTTCTGACTCCATAAAAATAACGGGGTCGTCATCTCTAATAGCCGACTTCAAAAGTCCTTTGGCATCGTATGGGTTAGACGGAACAATTACTTTTAAACCTGGACAGTTGGCATACCAGCTTTCAAACGCTTGGGAGTGAGTAGCGGCCAGTTGGCCTGCCGATGCTGTAGGTCCCCTAAAAACAATAGGGCAAGGAAATTGTCCCCCTGACATTTGACGGATCTTGGCAGCATTATTAATGATTTGATCAATCCCTACCAAAGCAAAATTGAAAGTCATGAATTCAATTATGGGTCGATTTCCAGTCATGGTCGAACCTACACCAATTCCTGCAAAACCTAATTCGGAGATGGGCGTGTCAATCACACGTTTATCTCCAAATTCGTCTAGCATACCTTTTGAGGCTTTGTAAGCACCATTGTATTCTGCAACCTCCTCTCCCATCAAGTAGATGGATTCATCTCTATGCATTTCTTCCGTCATGGCCTGACATATAGCCTCTCTGAATTGAATCGTTTTCATTTAAATAATTTTTCATTACAAATTTAATTAAATGCTAACGGATAAGTGGTTACACAGTTCACAATTTTCCTTTAAAGTGTTTACAAAAACCATTTTTTTGTAGAACTTTAAAAGATAATTTTACTAATTTGTGATGAGCGAAGACATGAAATTAATACAGTTAAACATTAAGGGTATTTCTTACAGCGAAACACAAACAGGTGCCTATGCCCTGATTATGAGTGAAGCAGATGGAAACAGAAAGCTGCCAATCATCATTGGTGGATTTGAAGCCCAATCCATTGCAATTGCCTTGGAAAAGGAACTGAAACCGAAACGGCCCTTGACTCACGATCTATTTAAGAACTTTGCAGAAAGGTTTAATATCTATATCAAACAAGTAATCATTCACAAATTGGTGGACGGAGTATTTTACTCAAGCTTAATTTGTGAAAGAGATAAAATTGAGGAGATCATTGACGCTAGGACATCCGATGCCATTGCCATGGCCTTGCGGTTTGGAGCACAAATATTTATTTATGACTCCATTCTCAAACAAGCTGGCTTTGACGAAAGCACCATGAAAGACGATCAAAAAAATAAAGGAAGTGAAAACTGGATCCAAAATTTTGTAGAAGAACAGAATAAACAAAAAGCAGTTCCAGACGATTTAAAAAAACTTTCTCTAGCAAAATTAAAATCTCTTTTAGATAAATTAGTAAATGTAGAAGATTACGAAAAAGCTGTAAAAATTAGGGACGAGATTTCAAAAAGGGAGTCAAAAAAATAGCTGTTAATCTTTTTTTGAAAACTATTTCAAATAACAAACAGAGTAATCTCGCCATAACTTATTTTTGAAATAATATCTACGACGGCATGCAACAGTATTTAGATTTGGTCAAATTCATTCATGATCACGGAGTAAGCAAAACAGACCGAACTGGAACAGGAACAAAAAGCATTTTTGGTTACCAGTTACGCTTTGATTTAGCTGAAGGCTTCCCTTTAGTCACGACTAAGAAAATTCACGTAAAATCTGTAATCCACGAACTATTGTGGTTCTTGAAAGGGGACACTAATATCAACTACCTAACTGAGAATGGTGTCAGAATATGGAATGAGTGGGCAGATGAAAAAGGAAATTTGGGGCCAGTATATGGTCACCAATGGAGGAACTGGAACAATGAAGGTATCGACCAAATCAAGGCGGTGATAGAAACTTTGAAAATAAATCCGGACAGTAGAAGAATGCTTGTATCAGCATGGAATCCAAGTGTAATGCCCGATAATTCGCTTTCCTTTTCAGAAAATGTGGCCAATCACAAAGCTGCACTCCCTCCTTGCCATGCTTTTTTTCAGTTTTATGTTGCCGAAGGTAAACTTTCATGTCAACTCTATCAAAGGAGTGCTGATTTGTTTTTAGGGGTTCCCTTCAACATCGCATCCTATGCACTTTTAAATTTGATGGTGGCCCAAGTTTGTGATCTCAAACCTGGCTCATTTGTCCATACTTTTGGAGATGTTCACATCTACTCCAATCACAGTGAGCAACTAAAGGAACAACTGAGTAGGAGTCCAAAACCTCTACCTCAAATGGAACTAAACCCAGAGATTAAAGATGTTTTTGATTTTAAATACGAAGATTTTACTCTTAATGGGTATGATCCACACCCATTGATTAGGGGTAAAGTAGCCATTTAGATCAAACTGAAATCGAATGCTTTAAAAGAGTGATTAATTTCTCAATTTCCTCATTGGAGTTGTAAAAATGCATAGAAAATCGGAGGTATTTGCCCCGATATGATGCCTTTATCCCTTGCTCTTGCAATTGATTTAATAAAGATTCATCCGCAGGAATGCTAACGATAGAACTTTGAGGTTTGCGTTTATAATATTCGGGAATCCATCCAATATTGGTGAGTCCATCTCTTAGATTTTGGCTGAGTACTTTACTTTTTTCTACCAGTTTGCCAAAATGATTGGCTTTTAAATACTCCAATGCAAAAACCAAAGAAGCAGCCCCGAGTATATTGAAATGTCCAGAAAATACCTTTTGTTTAAAATCCTCACGAATTAAATTTGTATGTATAAAAAATTGATCTGATAAGGCAATAAAACCATTGCCAAAGCCAGCTAACAACCATTTATATCCACTACAAACAACCGCATCAAAAGGCGAATCATCAAAATCAAAATGGTCAGTACCAATATGTTGTGTGGCGTCACCTACAATAAGCAACTTTGGATATTTTTCTTTAATATGATGTAGAAAATCAAAATCAATTTTTAAACCATGGGTAAACTGAACAATACTAGTGACCAAAGCATGGAAATTATTTTGAGATAAAGCATGTTCTATGTTTTCTTCCAGCCGCTCATCAATGCTAAGACTAAAATGATTGAAATCTCGTTCCTCAAGGGCATCAACCAATGAATGATAATCATCTTTTAGGTATAAAACATTACTTCCCTCGGGAAGGCCGTCTAAAACAAATCTTATGCCTGCTGAGAAATTAGAAACGAAATAGGTTTGCTCTTTTTTCGAACCGATAAAAGCTGCAATAGCAGCATGAGTATGATTCAAACTGTCATAGGCATCAATTTTATATTGATCGGCATTTAGCAAATAATTTTTTTCAAAATTTGATCTGAATTCGTATAATGACTGAGACATCAGTCCCACATATGCAGTGTTAAAATATGTACTTGATTTCAGTGCTGGGAAATCGTTATCAAAGGTCATAAATAAATTAGAAAACGTACATTTACAACAAAATTAGTCTATTTCAATATATTTTGATGGTTATTTCCTTTTTAAGTCTAAAATCAAAATAATTCTTCCATTAATTTTATGAATCCTGAAGGTATGAAAGATATTAAAACAGCTGATGCTTCAAGATTGAGTAAGTCATCAAAAGATTCTAAAGTTACACTTATTGCTGCCATTGATCAGAACAGGGTTTTGGGTAAAAACAATGAATTAATATGGCATCTACCAGAGGATCTCAAAAGGTTTAAACGCCTTACAACAGGTCATGCCATTATAATGGGAAGAAAAACTTTTGAGTCCTTACCAAAGGTATTACCCAACCGTCACAACATAGTGGTTACCCGAAACCGAAATTTTATCAAGGAAGGTATTACAGTTTGTCACAGTGTAAAGGACGCACTAGAATGTGCCGGGGATAAGCAACCATTTGTGATTGGCGGTGGTCAAATTTACAAGCAGGCAATAGGATTGGCTGATGTGATTGAGTTAACTAAAATTCACTCCAAATTTGAAGGGGATGTATTTTTTCCAAAAATCAATTTAAAAGAATGGATCATCGAAAAAGAGGAGCGCATGGTTCATACTGATTTTGAATATTCGTTTATTACCTACACAAAAAAATAATTCCTTTATGAAAGCATATCTGTTTCCTGGACAAGGTTCTCAATTCCCCGGTATGGGAAGAGACCTTTTTGATCGATTCGAAATGGCCAAAGAGATGTTTCAAGCCACAGACGAAATATTGGGATTTGACCTCTCGGCCATACTTTTTGATGGGACCGAAGAGGATCTTAAGCAAACTAGGGTAACCCAACCCGCTATTTATCTTCATTCTGTGATCACAGCTAAAGTAATGGGTACTGATTATCAACCCGACGCAGTAGCTGGGCACTCACTGGGAGAATTTTCAGCACTTGCCGTAACTGGTGCCATTGATTTTGAATCGGGATTGAAATTGGTTTCTCAAAGAGCAGAGGCCATGCAAAAAGCCTGTAATATTAGTAAAGGGACAATGGCTGCTGTCTTAGGACTGGAAGACAATAAAGTGGAAGAAATATGCCAAAAAACCTCTGGAGTGGTAGTGGCTGCCAACTATAATTGTCCAGGACAACTTGTCATTTCAGGGAGTTTAGATGCTATAACATCGGCTTGTAAAGATTTGAAAGCTGCTGGAGCCAGAAGGGCTTTGGTTTTGCCTGTAGGTGGTGCATTTCACTCTCCATTAATGGAACCTGCCAAGACTGAACTCGCAAATGCAATTGATTCCACAAATTTCTCTACTCCTATGTGTCCCATTTACCAAAATACAACTGCCTCTGCGGAAACTGATCCAAATGAAATTAAGAAGAATTTGATCACTCAATTAACGTCTCCTGTAAGATGGACACAAAGTATTAACTCTATGATAGAGATGGGAATCAAAAAGTATATCGAAGTGGGACCTGGAAAAGTCTTGCAGGGTCTGGTTAGGAAAATTTCTAATGAAGTAGGGGTTTCCGGGGCGGATATTTAGATATTTATTCCAAAAAAGACTTGATTGTATCGGTGATAAAATCGATTTGGTCGTCAGTCAATTCTGTGTGCATGGGCAAAGAAATCACCTGATTGACAATTTCTAGCGTTACTTTAAAATCATCGGACTTATATAGTTTACTTGCATATGCCTTCTGTGAATGCAAAGGAATGGGGTAGTAAATACCACAAGGAATGCCGTTCTCACTTAAATGTTTGACCAGTGAATCTCTTTTTCCATTAATTATCTTCAAGGTATATTGATGATAAACATGTGTATCTTGATCACCCTTTCTGTAGGGTGTAATCAATTTCTGGCAATCAATCAATCGTTTGTTATATTTTTGAGCAGCAACTTTTCTAGAATCATTATAAAAATCTAATTTTTTAAGTTTAATATCAAGTATTGCGGCCTGCAAGGAATCTAGTCGAGAATTTACCCCAACCACATCGTGTTGATACCTTATATACATTCCATGATTAACCATTCCTCTTA
>CAJVZM010000063.1 GCA_913020475.1 uncultured Flavobacteriaceae bacterium | reverse complement strand
CTATGAGTACAACATCTCCAGGTTGTGACAATTGATAAGCCACTTTTATGGCCTCTTTTCGATGAGTTATACTCATCGTTTTCTTAAAATACACCGGATCAACTCCCTCATTCATTTGTTCGATAATGCTTTCCGGATCTTCATCACGTGGGTTGTCAGATGTAAAAAGGACTTTGGTGCTAAATTTAGCCGCAATAGCTCCCATCATAGGTCTTTTTTCTTGATCTCTATTACCTCCACAACCCACCACCGTGATTAAATTTTCATTTTGTGTTCTGATTTTATTGATGCATGTCAATACATTTCTTAGTGCATCAGGCGTATGGGCATAGTCTACAACAACCATAATTTTGTTTGGTGATTCAAAAGTTTGGAATCTTCCAGGAACATTCTTCAGTTGGCTTATTGATTTTAAACTATCCCATTCGTCATGTCCGAGTAGTTGAGTGGTTGCGAATACTGCGAGAATATTGTAGGCATTAAATTCTCCCAAAATTTGCGTCCAAATCTCTTTATCATTAATTTTTAGTAGCATGCCTTTAAATTGGCTCTCCAATACCTGAGCCGAATAGTCAGCATAACGATGCAAGGCATAGGTGTAGATTTTAGCTTTACAATTCTGCACCATCACTTTGGCATTTTTATCGTCAGAGTTTACTAGTGCAAAAGCAGTATTGGTAAGCCTGTCAAAAAGCATTTTTTTTGAATCTCGATAGGCCTTAAAAGTGCTGTGATAATCCAAATGATCATGAGTGAGATTGGAAAAAACAGCGCCTTGAAATTGCAGCCCTGTTACTCTTTTTTGGTCAATCCCGTGAGAAGAAACTTCCATAAAACAGTATTCAACCCCCTGTTCAACCATATCGCTGAGATGTCTATTTATTGTAAGTGGATCGGGGGTGGTATGAGTTGCCTTAAATTCACGATCACTATATTGGATCGCTACCGTAGATATAAGTCCTACGTTTAATTTTTTGTTTTTAAAGAGATTAAATAATAATTTGGCAATAGATGTTTTTCCGTTGGTACCGGTAATTCCGATGAGCTGTAATTGGGAGGAGGGATTGTCATAAAAATTGGCAGCTAACCAGGCCAACGCCTCTCTAGCATCATCAACCTTAATAAATACGACACCTTCAGCTAAAGTTTTGGGAAGGACCTCACAGATTATTGATTGGGCCCCTAAGTCTATCGATTGATCAATAAAATTATGTCCATCTACTTTGGCACCCTTAATAGCAACATACATGTTACCAGGTTTAATATTCCTTGAGTCAATAGAAATAAGATTGACATCTACATCTGTGGAACCAGAAATTCCCTCGATGGCCACTTTGTATAATATTTCTTTTAACTTTCTCAAGACAGCTTTTTTAAAATAACTTTGTTAAAAAAAACATATCTTAAAGCCGATACTAAGTTTTTATAACTAACCTTTTCAGAAATGACACCTTGAAATGAAGCAAGTGATAAATTTCCATCTTCTGTTTTTATTATTTTCCCATTACCCAAAACAGAAGTTGTTCCGGTTGGCAGATTTTTATCTAATAATTTCACTATACCTCTTAGATCAAATGATATGATCTTTATATTGCATTTAGATAATTTATAGGGATCACAAAACTCAAAAAAAACAATATTTTTTTCAGCATCCATATAAATTTTAAAGTCCCTACTTGATAATGATTTGATAGTTTCTGATCTTACTTGAGAATTCGAGATATTAATAACTAAAAGGACTATGATTACCAAAATTCTTTTCATAACTCGAGTATAATTTTTTGATTGGCTTTAAAATGTGCCCCCACTTTAAGGGACTGTTTTTTGACCTTGCCTTTTCCTTTGATTATCACTCTTAGCCCCATAGGTTCTAGGAGCGATATAGCTTCCATAGGGGTCAAGCCTTTAAGATTAGGAATCACTCCCTCAGAGGTATTAATATCGTTCGTCTTTGAGGACAATTGGTGAATTTGTTCAGCTTGAATATGTATTGTTTTGGGTAAGGCATTGTGAATTTTTTTGGCGATTTTCTTAAAAACAGGCGCCGCTACTGTAGAACCGTAATAACCCAATTTTTTATCCGGTTTGTGAATGACCACAATACAAGAATATTTGGGCTCCTCGGCTGGAAAATATCCCACAAAGGTTGCGACATATTGCACTTCTTTATCTTTCTTATTATAATCTACCTGACAAGTACCAGTTTTTCCAGCGATAGAGAGGTCTTTGTCTTTGATGTTGTGAGCAGTTCCCCATTTTTTATCTACCACATTGAACATCATTTTTTTTACCTTGTTGATTGTAGACTGTGAACAGATGGAGGGATTCAATATTATTTTACCAAAAGTTTGGTCTGGACTTTGGCCAAATGATTCAATTTTTTCAATGAATCTTGGCTTTAACATTACCCCATTGTTGGCAACGGCATTATAGAAAGAAAGCGTTTGCAGGGGAGTTAATGTTACACCATAGCCATAGGCCATCCAAGGTAAATCGAGTAGATCCCACTCCTTTTTATCATTAGGATGGGGAATTTTGGGTTTTCCCTCTCCCCATATAGGCAAACCTAGAGGTTTGTTGATTCCCATATTATATAGTCGATTGACAAATTTTTTAGGGTTTTTACCGTAATTTTCATGGACGATTTTTACCATTCCTGTATTGGAAGAAACTTCAAAAACCTTAGCTGCACTGATGGTTCCATACCCTCCCTTTTTGGAGTCACGAACTTTGTACTTTTTAAAAAAAGTAAGTTCTCCATTATTTGTGGAGATGGGTGTATTTACATCAATCACCTTATCCTCCAAGGCTGCAACCATGGCCATCAGCTTAAAAGTGGATCCAGGCTCATGGGCTTCTCCAACAGCATAATTGAGCTTCTCGAAATAAGTACCTAATTTTGTTTTACCCAAATTCACTATAGCTTTGATCTTCCCGGTTTGGGTTTCCATAACAACCACCGTTCCATGATCTGCTTTAAACTTTTCCATTTGCTCCAATAAAGCACTATGTGCGATGTCTTGAATGTTTACATTCATAGTGGTATGAACATTGTATCCTTCAGTAGGCTCCTTTTCATTGACATCGTTGATAGGCTTCCACTGTCCACCGGCAATTTTTTGCTTGAGCCGCTGTCCAGTCTCCCCCTCTAGGTATTGACTGAAGGCTCCCTCTAATCCAACGCGTTTTGACACCCCTTTTTCCTCTGCTACAATTCTCCCTACAGTTCGCTCAGCCATTTTTCCCAATGGATGTTCTCTCACCATTTTATGTTCAATGATCAAACCACCCCTGTAGGAAGGGTTATCAAATAGAGGAAGTTTTTTTATTTTGATCTGTTCTGAATAACTTAGATCTCTGCCAATCAACAAATATCTGTTTCTGTCTTTAACAGCTTTGTCGAGTTTTTTCAAAATATTTTTTTTGGAGATGTTCAGAATCTCTGAAAGTCCATCGGCCAATGCCTTTTTATGCTTTTTATACAATGCTCTAGAGGGAACAGCAGCATCCCATCTCACTTCATAACGTGCCATTGAGGTTGCCAAAATACTTCCGTCGTCTGCAAAAATATTACCTCTACTGGGCTGGAGGATATCTTTCTTAAGGGTACGTTTTGAAGCTATTTCTCTGTATTTGTCCCCTTCAGTGAGCTGAATATGGAAAAGCTTGGCAATCAACAAAAAGGAAAACACTATCAAACCAAATGTAACCAAATAGCTACGGTTCATTATTTTTTTCTCCCTACTCTCCATTGTTAGTTTTTTTTACAATAATTTTAATGGGGGGTGTTTTTGCAGGGCCTATACCCAAATGACTCAACTCCTTTGTGATTTTAGTTTCCATCTTAAGATTCATTAAGGTTGTACGCTGTTCTACAAATTTGCTTTTCAACATTTTTAGATCATCACTCAATTGGGCTATATGAAAAATCTTTCGATCAGCAGCATGACCACTAGCAATCATGATGAGAGATAGGAATGATAAAAAAAGAATTATACGCCAATTCTTAAAGGCATAATCATTAACCAAAAACTCCATTCTCAATATTGACAAGAATTTTTTCATATTCGCTCTGCAATTCTGAGTTTACCACTTCTGGCCCTATTGTTCTCCTTGATTTCCTCATCTGAAGGAATCTGCAAATTCCCCACCTTTTTTAAAGGCAGGGTTCTATTTCCGTAGAGGTCTGATTCTGCTTTGCCAACAAAATTGCCCTCTCTTATAAATATTTTAACTAATCGATCTTCCAGAGAATGGTAGGAGATACAAACCAACCTTCCACCGAGCTGCAAAACTTCAATGGATTGTTCCAAAAAGGATTTTATAACCTCCAATTCAGCATTAACCTCAATTCTTACGGCTTGAAACACCTGTGCAATAGTCTTATTAAAAACATGCTTGGGTATAATCGGACTTAACAGCTGAACCAATCCCTGGGTGGTTTCAATTGGATTTTTTTCTCTTTCTTTGACAATATGGTTGGCCAATTTTTTAGCGATGCGCAACTCACCGTAATCTTTAAAAATCTGTTGAAGTTCTTCAGTACTATATTCATTAACCACCTCTCGAGCGCTAAATTCACCTTTGGTATTCATCCTCATGTCCAATGGTCCTTCAAGTCGGGTGGAAAAACCTCTTGATCCTGAATCAAATTGATGAGAGGAGACTCCAAAGTCTGCGAGAATACCATCGACCTTAGTAATGCCAAAAAATTTTAAATATCTATTGAGGTGAAAAAAATTGCCATCAATCAACTGAAATCTATTATCTGATATTGAATTTTCATGGGCCGCAACGTCCTGATCAAATGCAATCAGTCTTCCTCTGTCAGACAGTTTTTGAAGTATGGCTCTAGAATGGCCTCCTCCTCCATATGTTACGTCAACATAAACACCATCGGGATCGATTTTTAATCCCTGAATGGTTTCTTCAATCATGACCGGTTTATGATAAATTATCTTCATTTTGATCGCCCATTACTTCCTCTGCTAAAGCAGAAAAATCAGTGGTGGCCTCGTCTATTGCTTTTTCGTAAAGGCCTTTGTCCCAAATCTCCAAAATATTGACGACCGACGAAACGACTACATCTTTGGAGATTTTAGCGTGGTTTGTTAAATCCTTTGGAATCAACAACCTTCCTGTTGCGTCAATCTCCAACAACTTTACCCCGGCAGTGAAACGCCTGATAAAATCATTGTTTTTCTTATTAAAGCGATTGAGCTTATTAACTTTTTCCATCAATCCCTCCCATTGATCCAAAGGATACAATTCCAAGCAGCTATTGAAAACAGCTCTTTTGATGACAAAACTTTTATTAAGATGGCTAGAAAGTTGTTTTTTTAAAGCAGCAGGAAGCATTATACGCCCCTTGACGTCGGCCCTGCATTCATATGTACCGATAAAATGCTGCATGCTCTTATTAGTTCAATTTAAATCAAATATAAAGGAATTTTCCCACTTTATACCACTTTATACCACATTGTTGATAAATTTTACCACATTTCTTCAACCCAAAGAAAACCAGATGAAAAAAATTAAATACAAATCATATAAGTGAATTGTATATCTTTGAAATAATTTATAACTGATGCTCGAAAAACAAATTATTGCAGAGTCTGATTATCGCTATATAGAATTGGGTGAAGGTAACCCAGTAGTCATTTTGCATGGTTTGATGGGAGGGCTAAGCAACTTCGAGGGGGTAATAAATTATTTCCCCAACAAAGGTTACAAAGTCCTGGTTCCAGAATTGCCCGTTTATAAATTACCACTAGTCAATTCTACGGTCAAATCTCTCGCTGAATTTTTAGACGGGTTTTTAAACTTCAAAAAACTAAAAAACGTCATACTTTTAGGGAACTCATTGGGTGGCCATATTGCATTATTGTACGCCAAATTCCACCCCGAAATGGTAAAAGGACTTATCATTACTGGGAGTTCAGGATTATATGAAAATGCCATGGGAGACGGTTACCCCAAAAGAGGGGATTATGGCTATATCAAAGCCAAGAGCGAAGAGGTTTTTTACGATCCCAAAGTTGCTACCAAAGAAATCGTGGATGAGGTATTCGAATCTGTCAACGACCGAAACAAACTCATAAGAACACTGGCCATCGCCAAAAGCGCCATAAGACACAATATGGCCAAAGATTTACCCAATATGCTGACCAGAACTGCAATCATCTGGGGAGCCCAAGACGGAGTCACACCACCCAATGTTGCAGATGAGTTCAATTCGTTGCTTCCCAACTCCGATTTGTATTGGATTGATAAATGTGGTCACGCCCCCATGATGGAACATCCCGAACGTTTCAATGAAATCATGCATTCCTGGATGGAGAAATACAACCTCTAAACTCCTCTTATGAATGTTGCCCATGCTGAATTTGTGGTGAGTAACACCAAGGCAGAGAGCTGCCCTAAAACCAAAATGCCAGAATACGCTTTTATTGGCAGGTCTAATGTTGGAAAATCTTCTCTGATCAATATGTTGTGTAACAAAAAAAAACTAGCCAAAACATCCTCAAGACCTGGAAAAACACAATTGATCAATCATTTTTTGATCAATAAGCAGTGGTATTTGGTTGATCTACCGGGCTATGGCTATGCCAGAGCCTCTAAAACAAAAAAAAAAACCTTCCAGAAATTTGTAGTCGATTATTTTATCAAAAGAAAGGAATTGGTGTCAGCTTTTCTATTAATCGATATTCGCCACGAACCACAACCCATTGACTTGGATTTTTTAAGGTGGTTAGGAGAAAATTTCATTCCATTCTCCATTGTGTTTACCAAAGCCGACAAAATAAAAGAAAAGGAAATTGAAACTAAAATAAATAACTATCTAGGGGTTCTAAAAGCAGATTGGGAAAGCCTACCTCATCACTTTGTAACCTCCTCTGAAAAAAGATTGGGAAGGGAACCACTTTTGAATTATATCCAACAAATCAACCAAAAGATTGAAAAGCACTAGCTGTCTTTCTTAAGGTTGATTTTTTCGGCAAAATAATCACAAAAATCCTTCATGGTCGCCGCCATTTTTTCGTCTTGAGTAGCCCTCAAATAAGTATCACCCATGGTGAGAAATGTTTGATGAAAAAACATTTTCATCTGATCAACAGGCATTTCCTTTACCCACAAATCCATCCTCAGGGTTTCTTGATTTTTCCCATCCCAAATAGCCAAAAGCATGGCTTGAGCCATCTCATTTTCTATCCCACCGTCTGGAGCGGACCAAATGATTTTTACAGGAACTTTATTTTCATCTAAAGTTACTTCAATGCTTATTGGGCTTGTTTTCTTGGCCATTATTTTTTTGGTTTATAGTTGGATTTTAAGAATAGGGTTTGGGCTGGAAGATTCAACATGGCATTTATATCAGTATCTGGATAACGATTCATATAAGATTTAATTATTTGCCAACCCACCCAAACCCCGACCCTTCCAGGTGATTCATTGTCAATTTCTAAATAAAACTTTGAGAAGGGAGCAGGCTCAATAAATCTTTGAGTTAGAGAAGGATTCGTTTTATACAACAATTGTTTTTGGACAAAATATTGCCACATATACACTTCATTGTCGATCACCCATTGGATTTGGTCGTCGGTATATCCCATTTTTTGGGCATCTGAAGACAGAGGTAATACCAATTCCTTTAGGTAGACCTGTTTTCCGAAATAAATCATCTGTGACAAAAGTGATCTGTCCTTAGTGGGGGGTATTCTCTTGGCAGCAAATTTGCTTACCACGTGCGAAGTCAAAAACTTGTCATCCATTTCTTGTCGGATATATTGGGGAACCCCCTCATACAAGTAGTGGTTCATACCCAAATAAGTATCCAATGAGATCAATAACAGCGTGTCGGCATATATGGTTTTGCTTTGGTAATCAACGTTATTGATCACTCCAATTACCCTTGGTGTTGGGGTTTTGGGGAAATAATATTTTAGGTGTTTAAACAGATACTCCAAATCATCTTCTAGGGAAGCCGTTGAAGCAAATTTCTGCTCTACATTTTCCAACAAAAGGAGTTGTAAGCTGTCTTTTTGCCTTTTAATCCAAACACTATCGTTAAACTTACCCGGAAAAAGGAAAGGGTAGGTTTTTTTCAGTTCCGGAATATAATCAGCTGATGTCAGATGAAACATCTTATCAAAACGCTCAATGTTCAATTCCATAGGGATCGAAAGAATCTCTGACTCCTTGGAGTTGTTATCCTCACACCCAATTGTGATCAAAAAAAAGGACAATAGAATTAAAATTCGGCGGGTTGGGTAAATAATCAATCTCATTTAATTGGATTTATTTTAATTCCAATGTAACTTCGATTTACAAATGTAAGAGGTCTATATTTAAAACAATGAAAACACCTGAAAAAGTAGTCAACCATATTGTGGAGTGGTTGAAAAATTATCTGAGAAATTCGAAAATGAACGGTTTTGTTGTAGGGGTGTCAGGAGGGATAGATTCTGCTATAACCTCTACCCTTTGTAGTCTCACCAATGCCCCAGTATTGTGTCTTGAAATGGAGATTCACCAGAACCCCAGCGAGGTCTCCAGAGCCCAAAAACATATTGACTGGTTGGAGGGGAAGTTTGAAAATGTTACCCACCACAACATTACCCTGACTGAAGTTTTTAATGTGTTTGTGAATGCGTTACCCAAAACCGACTTGAAAGAAGAACAATTGCTTAGCTTGGCCAACACGAGAGCCCGATTGAGAATGACTACTTTGTATTATTTCGCAGCATTACATCGTTATTTGGTTGCAGGTACCGGAAATAAAGTAGAGGACTTTGGTGTCGGCTTTTACACCAAATATGGAGATGGGGGAGTTGACCTGAGTCCAATTGCCGATTTGTCAAAATCTCAGGTTTATGAGATGGCCAAATCCCTCGGTGTGATTCAAGAAATTCAAAAAGCCACTCCTACAGACGGTTTGTGGAGTGACAACCGAACCGACGAGGATCAAATGGGTGCGAATTACAACGACTTAGAATGGGCCATGGGTGAGGTAGAGCGCAATCCGTCATTCAAAGGACTCGATCAAAATCAACTGAATATAATTGAGATTTACATGAAATTCAACCGTCAAAACCAACACAAAATGAAACCCATCCCAGTTTGTGAAATTCCACCTCAGCTTTTGATCTAATGGATTAAAAATTAATAATTTTATATTATTATTAAAAATAATTTTTCCCGAATTATGATTAAACCCCTAGTTAAAGTCCAGCTCCTTTCGTGAGGTAGGGCTTTAGAAGCTTTCTGTTTGATTTTTTGATGGTTGTGTATGTTGCTGAATATGTTGATTAAACAATTGATTTCATCAAATCCAACAATGTGGAGGTTCTAATCTCTGAAATGTCTTCCTCAGGGATGAGTAATTTTAAACTCGATAAAAAAAGTCAAAAAACGAAACCCTGACATTGTCATTGACGTAATATTTTTCACCTCTCAAGATCAACAAATTTCCAGCCTATCCTTTTTAGGACTTGGTCCACAGGCTTGCAGTCTGAAAACATAAAAGCCCAGAGATCGTTTTTGAACACTTTCTTCAAGAAAGAGATTAAAGCACTCAAATACATCACAAATGGCATGAAAAATGTAAAAATTGATAGAGATTCAATATCAATAAAAAAAATTAGATCCCCTAAAAAAACAGAGTTACGAACAAGCTATAAGTATACAATTTTTTCAATATGTATCTCCAAGCCAAAAACATTAATTTTATTCAAACAACCCGGTGAAGTCTATTGGAAATTATGTTTTTTAAACTTTGGTACATTTGGATTTCCC
>CAJVZM010000062.1 GCA_913020475.1 uncultured Flavobacteriaceae bacterium | reverse complement strand
GGAAGGTCAGGACTACCAATACCCATATTTATAACGGGCTTTCCCTCTGCAACCATAGCCGCCACAGCTCTCAATTTTTTGGAGAAGTAGTATTCCTGTACTGTATTTAATCTTCTTGCCTTCATTATTTTCCGGAAGGATATTCGCCCAACACCTTAAAGGTGGTGGCCATTATTTCTAAAAGTGACTTGGCTTTAAAATATTCCACAGGTTTATCGAAAGTAACATCAACAAAAAATGCATATTTACCGGGGGTTTCGATGACCGGTAGAGATTGTATTTTGGTCAGATTGAGGTTGCAATCGCTTACCACATTTAGAGCTGTGGCCAGACTCCCTCTTTTATGATCTAATACAAATTTCCACGCTGCTTTACTAATGTTATTTGACTTTTTCAGCTCCTCTTTTTGAACAATCACAAAACGGGTCACGTTATTTTTGATAGTTTGAATAGAGGGTTTTAAAATCTCTAAATCGTATATCACCGCAGCTGTTTTTGCCGCAACTGCACCACGGGATTTTATCTTATTCTTACTTATTTTGAGAGCTTCCTCTGCCGTATCATTGCTTTCTACAAGTTTGATGTGGGGGTAGGCATTAAAGAATTTTTTACACTGCAATAGTGCCATAGGGTGGGAATGAACTTCTTCTATTTCTTCAATTTTTTGGCCAGGTAAGGACATCAAATTATGCTCAATACTGAGATAGTGTTCGCCCGAAATGACTAATTCGTACTGATCCATCAGTGCATAGTTGGGTAAAATGGACCCCGCAATAGAATTTTCTATGGCCATCACTGCCTTAATACAAGCCCCTGCGGCTACTGCTTGTGCCAAAGCGTCAAAAGAAAGGCACTCTAGTAATTCGGGAGAATTACTGAAGTAATCCTTTACCACTTGGTCGTGGAAAGATCCCTTAATTCCCTGTATGGCTATTTTTTGTGTCATGGTTCAAAAAAAAAGTCCCGATAAATCAGGACTCTTAGTTTACTAAATTCTTAGGTTACTGCAAAGCCCTTATATCTTCAGGATATAAGTAACAAAAGTCATTGAAGTAAAAAAAATTGATGGTCATTTCTTATATAATGGCACAAATGTATGATAGCTTTTAACAAAAACAAATCATTTTACTGCTTTTTTGCAAATTGAAATGTTAAACGTGTTCTATGCATTGGCCCCAAACTTTGCCCCAGTCCATCACTGTTTGACCTAAAAACTATTTCATAAAACCTTACCAGTGTTTATGTAAAAAACCCATTTGAATTTTTTCTTTTTCAAAAAACCATAATTACCTAACTTTGATAAGTTACTGTTTTGAAAAGTCCTTTGTCTATATGGATCTATTTTTTAACCCATCAAAAAATAAGACTTGAGCATCAACATCCAAAAATTGTCTAAAAAATATGGTAAGACCCTTGCTCTAAATAATATTTCACTAACCTTTGATAAAACAGGAGTGGTTGGTTTGTTGGGCCCCAACGGTGCCGGAAAAACTACCTTGATGAAAATTTTGACTGGTTATTTAAATCAATGGGAGGGAGAAGTTTCTGTTGGTACTATGGATTTGAGGCAAGAGCTGAAAAATATTCAACAAATAACAGGTTATTTACCGGAGAATAATCCGCTTTACCTTGAGATGTACGTTAAAGAGTATCTAAATTTTGTAGGAGATTTGTACGGATTAAAAGAAGCTCCCGTTGAAGAAGTTGTGATAAAAACTGGACTTCAAGAACACAGCCTTAAAAAAATCGAAACCCTTTCCAAAGGCTACAAACAGAGAATAGGATTGGCCGCAACACTGCTTCATAATCCCCAATACCTGATCTTGGATGAGCCAACCACAGGATTGGACCCCAATCAAGTGGTTGAAATCAGAAAACTGATCCAAACTTTAGGAAAAGAAAAATTGGTTTTTTTATCGACCCATATACTGCAAGAAGTAGAGGCCATGTGCGACCAGGTGGTTATACTCAATAATGGTAGTGTAGTTTTGAATCAACCGCTTAAGGCACTAAAAACCGAAGATCTTCAAGTAGTTGCAGTAAGTTTTGATTATCGAGTAGAAAATTTAGCACTCCAAAAAATTCCTCATGTCAAATCAGTGGTCAATACCTTTGATTTTGAATATGAGTTGACTTTTGAAACGCAAGAGGATATGCGACCAGCAGTATTTGACTTTGCCCACGACAATGGTCTTAAGATTCTCAATCTACAAGAAAAAATTGAAGGCTTGGAAAAGCGATTCAATGAGCTTACAAAAGGGGACTAAAATAAAGCGGAGGCAATCTTTTTAACGTTTTTGGATTTTCCCATACTGTAATAGTGAAGGAAGGAAACACCATGTTCTTTTAATTCTTTACTCTGCTGAATGCACCATTCTACCCCAATTTCAGAAACAGCTTTATTGTCTTTGGCTTTGACTACTGCATCGATCAGATCTTGGGGTAAATCCACGTGAAAACGGTGAGGAATCAAATTTAATTGCTTTAGAGTGGCCAATGGTTTAAGACCCGGAATGATGGGAACATTGATCCCTGCTTCACGACATTTTGTTTCAAACTCAAAAAACTTTTGATTGTCAAAAAACATCTGTGTGATGATGTAATCGGAACCGGCGATTATTTTTTCTTTTAAAAAAATGAATATCTCTGTCCAAACTGGGCGCTTCGGCGTGCTTTTCGGGATATCCGGCAACACCTACACAGAAATCAGTGGGGGTAGAGTTCAAAATTTCTTCATCCATATACTGCCCTCGATTAAGGTTTTTGATTTGAGCCACCAAATCTTTGGCATAGGTATGTCCACCTTTACTGGGTTTGAAATAGGTTTCCGATTTGACCGCATCTCCTCTAAGGGCTACTACATTGTCAATTCCCAAAAAGTGAAGGTCAATGAGAAAGTTTTCGGTGTCCTCTTGACTAAACCCACCACAAATAATATGTGGTATGGCATCGACCTTGTATCGGTTTTGAATGGCAGCACATATTCCCACAGTGCCAGGTCGTTTGCGTATGACTCTTTTCTCTAATAAGCCTTTTTCGCGCTCTACATAGGTGTACTCTTCCCGATGATAGGTCACATCGATAAATGGAGGTTTGAACTCCATAAGTGGATCAATGGCATCAAAAATGGATTGAATATTCTGACCTTTTAATGGAGGGAGAATTTCGAAAGTAAATTGGGTACGTCCTTTTGCGCTATTTTGATGATCTGTAACTTTCATGGGCTTAAATTAAACTAGGGCTGAGCCATTTTTTGGCATCCTTAAATGGTATCTTTCTTCTCTTGCTGTAATCCAATAATTGATCTTCTTTGATTTTTCCAAGACCAAAATACTTTGCCTCTGGATGGGCAAAATAGTAACCAGAGACGGAGGCTGCAGGCAACATGGCATAGCTTTCTGTAAGGCTAACTCCAATTTGTTTTTCTACTTCCATCAAGTCCCAAAGTGTTTGTTTTTCCAAATGGTCGGGACAAGCAGGATAACCCGGCGCAGGTCGAATTCCTTTATAGGTCTCTCTGATCAATTCTTCATTACTCAGGCTTTCTTTCGGGGCATATCCCCAATAATTCGTTCGAATTTCACGATGGAGGTATTCGGCAAAAGCCTCTGCCAATCGATCGGCCAAAGCTTTAACCATAATGCTATTATAGTCGTCATTTTCTTTTTCAAAACGAGTTGCAACATCTTCAACACCATAACCAGTGGTCACACAAAAAGCACCCATGTAATCCTTCACACCATTTGAAAGTGGGGCAATAAAATCGGACAAAGCCAAATTGGGCTGACCTGTTCTTTTTTGGAGTTGTTGTCTCAGGGTAATCAATCGACACGTCTCCTTTTGAAAATCATTGGGATCAAAAATAAGGATATCGTCGTCTTCAGTATTGGCAGGGAAAAGTCCAAACCGTGCTTTGGAGGTTAACCATTTTTCATCTATAATTTTTCGCAACATATTTTGAGCATCGACGAACAAAGAGGTGGCCTCTTTACCCACAATCTCATCGTTTAAAATATTAGGATATTTACCGTGTAAATCCCATGAACGGAAAAAAGGACTCCAATCGATGTAGGGCACCAAAGTTTCCAAGTCCTGATTTTCGATGGTTTTACATCCTAGGTTACAGGGTACGATAGGTTTAAATCCCTCCCAATCAATATTGTATTTTCTTTTTCTTGCTGTTTTGATGTCAATGTATTTCTTATTGGAAGTTCGATCCAAAAATTTTTCTCTAAAAGAGCGATACTCCGCCGCAATTTCTGAAGTGTAAATTTTATTTTTGTCCTCACTCAAAAGATTGTTGACAACGGTCACAGCACGTGAGGCATCGTTGACATGAATGACGGGTGCATTGGCTTGGGGGGCAATCTTAACTGCCGTATGTGCTTTAGAGGTGGTGGCACCACCAATCAAAAGTGGTATTTTAAGGCCGATGCGGTTCATCTCTTTGGCGATATAAACCATTTCATCGAGAGAGGGAGTGATCAATCCAGAGAGTCCTATGATATCAACATTTTCCTCTTGTGCTTTTTGTAGGATGACTTCTGGAGGGACCATTACCCCCAAATCAACAATTTCAAAGTTGTTACAAGCCAATACGACACTTACAATGTTTTTTCCGATGTCATGAACATCACCTTTGACAGTTGCCATCAAAATTTTGCCAGTGGACTCGACAACACCAGAATTTTCCGCCTCAATAAAAGGTTGTAAATAAGCCACTGCTTTTTTCATCACTCTTGCAGATTTTACCACTTGGGGTAAAAACATTTTCCCGGAGCCAAATAAATCTCCAACCACATTCATTCCTTGCATCAGATTATTTTCGATCACGTGCAGGGGTCGATCGGCGGCCGCTCGTGCCTCCTCAACATCTTCGACAATATGTAGATCTATGCCCCTAACCAAAGCGTGGGTAATTCGAGTTTGTAAATTCTCACTACGCCAAAATTTTTCTACTTCCTTGGTCTGTTTTTTATCTCCCTTAATGCGCTCTGCATAATTCAATAAAGCCTCTGTAGCATCTTCTTTTCGATTGAGTAATACGTCCTCAACTTTTTCCAAAAGGGACTTGGGAATTTGATCATAAACTTCTAAAAGAGCGGGGTTTACGATTCCCATTGTCATACCATGATGAATGGCATGATATAAAAAAGCGGAATGCATAGCCTCTCTGACGATATTGTTTCCCCTAAAAGAGAAAGAGACATTACTAACTCCTCCGCTGATATTGGCATAAGGAAGATTTTCACGGATCCAATTGGTGGCCAAAAAGAAATCCAATGCATTTGTTTTGTGTTCTTCCATTCCTGTTGCAACAGGAAAAATATTGGGGTCAAAAATGATGTCTTCGGGGGGGAAGTTAACCTGGTCCACCAAAATGCGATAGGAACGCTCACAGATTTGGATTCTTCTTTCGAGATTATCTGCTTGTCCTTCTTCATCAAAAGCCATAACAACGACCGCTGCGCCGTACATTTTGACTTTTCGCGCTTGTTCTATAAAAATGGATTCTCCTTCTTTTAGACTGATGGAGTTGACCACACTTTTTCCTTGAACAACTTTAAGACCCGACTCAATTATTTCCCATTTGGAACTATCGATCATTACTGGGACTCTGGCAATATCAGGTTCTGCACCAATTAGATTCAAAAATTTAACCATGGCAACTTTCCCATCAATCATTCCTTCGTCCATGTTAACATCAATGATTTGGGCACCTCCCTCAACTTGTTCCCGAGCAATTTCTACCGCTGACTCATAGTCACCGGTCTCAATCAATCTCAAAAATTTTCTTGAACCGGTAACATTGGTTCGTTCTCCAATGTTGACAAAATTGGTTTGCGGACTTACCAACAGTGACTCCTGACCAGAAAGAGTTAAGAAGCGATTGGGTTTATGCATGGGTATTGATTTGGGGGATTCTGGGCTTTGCCTTGGCCGCAGCTTCAGCAATTAGACGAATGTGATCTGGTGTAGTACCGCAACAACCTCCTACAATATTGACCAAATTTTGGTCAATAAATTGATCAATCAAAGCTGCCATTTCCTCTGGACTTTGGTCGTATTCACCAAAGGCATTGGGCAAGCCAGCATTGGGATGTACTGATGTATGAAAAGGTGTTATTTTTGACAATCTTTTGATATAGGGTTGCAATTGGCTGGCCCCCAACGCACAATTAAACCCAATGCTGAGCAATGGTATGTGAGATACTGAGATAGAAAAAGCTTCAACCGTTTGACCCGATAAGGTTCTGCCGCTTTTATCCGTTATAGTACCGCTTATCATTATTGGTAATTTTATTTTTTTTTCTTCGAAATATTGTTGGATGGCAAATAGAGCCGCCTTGGCATTAAGAGTATCAAAAACAGTTTCAACCAACAGTAAATCGACACCCCCTTCAACCAAACCGGCTACTTGTTCGTGGTAGGCCTCGAAAAGGTCATCGAAACTAACGGCTCGGAATCCAGGGTCATTGACATCGGGTGACATGCTGGCGGTTTTATTGGTAGGCCCAATAGAACCTGCTACAAATCTAGGTTTATTAAGATTTTCTGCACTAATTTTTTGGGCTACTTCTTTGGCAATTTTTGCTGATTGATAATTGAGTTCATAAGCCAATTATACCAATTGATAATCGGCCATGGCAATGGAATTAGAAGAAAAGGTGTTGGTTTCGATGATATCTGCCCCGGCGAGTAGATATTCTTCATGGATATTTTTTATGGCATCGACTTGGGTAATTGATAGAAGATCATTGTTGCCCACCAAGGGGCAGGGATGGTCTTCGAAACGATCTCCTCTAAATTGCTGATCTGAAAATTCAAGCCTTTGGATCATGGTGCCCATTGCACCGTCCAGAACCAAAATTCTTTCTTTTAATATTTTTTCTATCATAAATTAACCTTTGATGAGATTGGGAATAATTTAATTTAGGACTAGAAAATGTCACCAAAGATTTGCGACACTGTCTTATTTTCTATTAAAAAAGCATCATGTCCATGGATGGATTCTATTTGGTGGTAGTATATGTTCTCTTTAATTTTTTTTCCTCTTTTAAGGGTTTTTTGATCTTCCGCAGCCGTAAAAAAGAGGTCGCTATCGATGGCGATCAGATGAATGTTGGAGGAAATAGTTTGAATAATTTTTTCAAGGGAATCTCCCTTACGAGTAATATCAATAGATGCCAAAAAATGATTCATGGTTTTGTAGGATTGAAGAAGAAATCGGCCCTCCAATTTAGCTCCGTGATGAACAAGCCAACTTTCAACATTGAAAAGTTTTTTTTCAGTATTGATTGTTCTCCCAAAACGCTCTGTAAACGAGTCGGGTGTTCTGTAGGTAAGCATTGCATGAATCCGCGCATCCTTAAGGGGTTCTCTGGAGTTCTCTAAAAGTCTTTTCTGAAGAAATGTGTTGGCAATGATCCAGTCTGAGGCTTTCCAATCGGCCGCAACGGGAATTAAATTCTCGCTCAAATGAGGATATAAAGCGGCCATCTCCCAGGCAATTCCACCTCCGATAGATCCCCCAATGAGAGCAAAAAGTTTTTGGACACCTAAAATCTGTAATCCTTGGTAAAAAATTTCTGCAATGTCACCAGTGTGAAAATCTTTGTAGTTATCAAGAACATAATTCTTGACACCATTGCCAGGGATGTTAAAAGCCAATACAGAATAATAATGGGTATCAATGGTGAGGTTAGGTCCGACAATTTCATTCCACCACCCTTGTGGACCGGCGACATTGGAATCGCCGGTCAAAGAATGATTAATTAGAACTACAGGTGCGTGGTCGGATGACTGTCCAAAATGCTGATAGTGCAAATCGATATTGTCATAAACAACACCTGAGTCGGTAGTAAAATTATTGATGGATATGGTTTTAACATCAGCCATTCAAATCAATTATATACTCTTAAGTGCCTGATCTAAATCATCTTTTAGATCGTCCAGGTTTTCAATTCCAACCGATAATCTAACCAAGTCAGGTGTTACCCCAGTACTTTTTTGCTCCTGTTCGTTAAGCTGAGAGTGAGTAGTACTTGAAGGATGAATAATCAAAGATTTGGTGTCACCAATATTGGCCAAAAGCGCAAAAATTTTGGTGCTTTCGGTAACTTTTTTGGCGGCTTCAAATCCTTTGTTTAATCCAAAAGTGACTATTCCACTTTTTCCTTCGGGAAGGTATTCATTGGCCAAATCAGAGTATTCAGAGGTTTTCAATCCAGGATAGTTTACCCAGGCAACTTCGTCGCGAGACTGCAACCATTGTGCAAGTTCTAAAGCGTTTTCTGAATGTTTTTGCATTCTAACTTCAAGAGTTTCCAAACCTTGAATGACTTGGAAGCTATTTAGCGGACTTGGAGCACTTCCCAAATCTCTCAAACCTTCTACTCTTACTCTTGCGATAAAAGCAATAGGGCCCAATGCATCGTGATACTTTAATCCGTGATAAGAAGGAGAGGGCTCAGTAAATTCTGGAAAATTACCATTGGAATAATCAAATGTCCCCGCATCAATGATGACCCCACCAATAGTGGTTCCGTTTCCTGTAATATATTTAGTCAATGAATGTATTACGATATTGGCGCCATGTGCTATGGGGTTAAGTAAAGCTGGGGTAGCAATGGTATTGTCAACTATAAAGGGGACTTTTGCCGCTTTGGCATGAGCACTGATTCCTTTTAAATCCAAAACATCCAACTTTGGATTTCCCAGAGATTCTGCAAAAAATGCTCTTGTGTTGGGTTGAACCGCTTTAGCAAAATTTTCCACATCATCTGGGTCAACAAATGTAGTAGTGATTCCAAATCTAGGTAAAGTATTATTCAACATGTTAAAAGTTCCACCATATAGACTGCTGGAGGCCACAATATGATCCCCCGTTTTAAGTAATGTCAAAAGTGTAGTGGCTATGGCAGCTGTCCCTGAGGCAGTAACAACTGCGGCAACGCCTCCCTCGACAGCAGCCAATCGTTGTTCTAGCACATCGTTGGTTGGGTTGTTCAATCTCGTGTAAATGTATCCTGACTCTGCAAGTGCAAACAAATTGGCGGCGTGATCTGAATCATTGAATACATAAGAAGATGTCTGATAAATTGGAACGGCTCTGGTTCCTTGTGTTTTTGTCACGTCATGCCCCGCATGAAGTGCATTGGTTGCTAATTTTAAGCTCATAATTCGAAAGTGTTTTTAATTTTAGTTATATAATCAAGTTTTTCCCAAGTAAAGAGTTCAACAGATTTTTCCACCCTACCACTGTAAGGTGATTCAAATATTTTGGTGATCTCTTTTGGTTGTCTTCCCATGTGACCATAAGCAGCTGTTTCAAGATATATGGGGTTTCTTAGTTTGAGTCTATTTTCAATGGCAAAAGGGCGCAAGTCAAAAATTTCACTCACCCTCTGAGCAATTTCTGGATCAGAAAGGGAAACTTTTGAAGTGTTATAAGTGTTTATATTGATGGAAGTTGGTTTTACAACGCCAATGGCATAACTAAGTTGAACCAATATCTCTTTAGCCACACCTGCCGCAACAAGATTTTTGGCGATATGTCTTGCTGCATAAGCCGCACTTCGGTCGACCTTACTAGGGTCTTTTCCACTGAAAGCACCCCCTCCATGAGCTCCTTTTCCTCCATAAGTGTCAACAATAATTTTTCTCCCGGTTAGTCCAGTATCTCCGTGAGGACCTCCTATCACAAATTTCCCAGTAGGATTAATGTGAAAATTAATATCGTCATTAAATAATTTCTGAATGTGACTCGGTTCTTTTTTAATTACATTTTTTAAAACAATATTTATGATGTCGCTTTTGATTTTTTCAAGCATCTGTTCGTCGTCCTCTAAAAATTGATCGTGTTGGGTGGAAACCACAATGGTGTCGATACGAAGCGGTTCTCCTTGATCTGTGTATTCAATGGTAACCTGTGATTTTGAATCAGGCCGAAGATATTTAATCTCCT
>CAJVZM010000061.1 GCA_913020475.1 uncultured Flavobacteriaceae bacterium | reverse complement strand
CCCGCATAAAGGCAAGGGGTGCGATTTGAATCGTTCCGTTTTCAATATGACTGTTTAATTTTTCCTGAGGGATCATTTCTCGCAAGGCGTCATATAGGGGTTGCATGTAAGGATCTAATTTTTCCTTTAGGTCGCCAGGCAGAAAACCGAGGTTCTCGCCTGCCTCTACCGCCGGACGAGTTAGAATGATTCTTTTAACCTGCTTGTCTTTAAGCGCCTTTACAGCCAAAGCAACGCCGGTATAAGTTTTACCCGTTCCAGCTGGGCCAATAGCAAAAATCATATCATTTTTTTTAGAGGCCTCAACAAGCCGCTGCTGATTGACACTCTGGGCTTTGATGATCTTCCCGCCGACACCGTGAAGAATAAAGTTATCTTTGTCAGAAGCGGGTTCAAAGTCGGTGAAAGTGTCAGCAGTAATAATTCGTTCAAGACTCTCCTCGTTTAGGTGATTATATTTTCCAAAGTGGGAAATCAACCTATCAACGCATTTTTCGAATTCCTCAAGAACAGCCTCTTCTCCTAAAGCTTTGAGAGTACTCCCTCTAGCAATAATTTTTAACTTAGGGAAATAATATCTTAATTTTTCAATGTTGATGTTTTGCTGCCCGAAAAATTCCTGAGGATTGACCTCAGAAAGTTCAATTTTTATTTCGTTCAAAGGATAGTCAATTAAAAAAATTATTTTTGCGTATGGTATAACTGTTTTCAAATTTAAATAATTTTATTCACTAAACTCCCATGCCGATAGTAACTTTAATGACTGATTTTGGAAATAAAGATTACGCTGTAGCAGCAGTTAAAGGAGCCATACACTGCACTTTAGATAACCCTAAAATTGTAGATATTTCTCACCAAATATCCCCCTATAATCCCACCGAAGCAGCATATGTTCTGAAAAATGCCTACAAAAACTTTCCCAAAGGCAGTATTCACATCATTGGAGTAGAATCAGAAAAGACCTCTGAAAACCAGCACCTAGCGATGTTTTTTGACGGACATTATTTTATTGGGGCAGACAATGGAATTTTTGCCATGATTAAAGGGGACTTAAAATCTGAAAAAATAGTAGCGATCGACATCCACGACAAAATGCCCAGAACCTACCCTGTTTTGGAAGTTTTTGTTTGGGTAGCGGCGCACATTTCCAACAAAGGTACCCTTGAAGTGGTGGGCAAATCGGTAGATCATATCAAAGAAATCAAAGAGCTACGGCCCGTGATAAACCAACAAAGGGATCAAATTATAGGTGCGGTAATCTATGTAGACAATTACGGCAATGTGGTTACCAACGTCACCCGAAAATTGTTCAATGAAGTGGGGAAATCCAGAGCTTTTACCATATATGCCAGAAACGTTAAATTCAGAAACGTGTTTGAAACTTACAGCGATGCGATAGACTTCTCCGTTCCCAAAGATAAAAGGGATGAAGACGGTAAAAAAATCGCACTTTTCAACGATGCCGACCACCTCGAATTGGCCATCTATAAAAGTAACACCCAAACAGTCGGCAGTGCCCAGTCTCTATTTGGCTTGGAGTATAGGGAATCCATAACCATTAAATTTGAATAATATGTGGGCAATTGTCAAAAGAGAGTGGTTTGTTTTTTTCAACACCCCCCTCGGCTATCTTTGTTTGGGGTTTTTCTTGACCCTTTCCACGATTCTCCTGTGGTTTTTGAACACCGACTTCAACCTACTCAATGCAGGATTTGCCGATCTCAACGCCTTTTTCGTGTTGGCTCCCTGGATATTTTTACTGCTCGTTCCGGCATTGTGCATGCGCAGTTTTACCGACGAAAAACGCCTTGGTACTCTAGAATTACTTTTAACAAAACCTATCACCCTGTGGCAGATAGTGCTGGGTAAATACATTGCCAACCTGATGTTGTTGTTAATGGCATTGTTGCCGACAGTAGTTTATTTTTTCGCAATAGATACCCTAAAAATCGGCGACAATCCCGTCGATTGGGGCAGTACGATCACCGCCTATTGGGGATTATTTTGTGTGGGAGCCAGTTTTATTGCTCTTGGAATCTTATCGGCAATACTCACCAAAAGCCACGCCAGCGCATTTATGTTGGCACTACTGATTTGTTTTGTTCAATTCTATCTTTGGAAAGGAATTGCCGACCTCATTCAAGATCAAGGTCTTTTCAATTTTTTTAATGCTGTTGGAATTTTTGATCATTACCTCAACCTCCGGCAAGGAGTGATAACCATCAAAGATTTCGTTTATTTTTTAGGCGTTAACTATATCATCCTCTATATCAGTAAATATCTGTTACACAATTCCAAAAATCAAGAGCTTTGAAAAATAAGATGCAAGGGTTGAAAAACCTACTCATTCCGATGTTGTTGATCGTACTTGCTCACGGTATTGATTACCGTTGGGACATGACCCAAGATCAACGCTTTTCACTAAGCAACAATACCAAAGACCTTTTAGCCGAACTAGAACAACCACTCAAAATTGATATTTTTTTAACTGGGCAACTCCCTGCCGATTATCTCCGATTACAACGCGAAGTCACTACACTGATCAGAGGGATGCAAGAACATACCGATAAGTTAGTGGTGAGTTTTATTGATCCTTTTAAAGGGACAGTTGGTACTCAGAAATTGATCGATGAAATGACACAGTTTGGTCTCCCTCCCGAATACATCATATATGATCAAAAACAAGCCCTTGAGCAAACAGTTGTATTTCCATGGGCAACGATTAATAACAGTAATAAGTCTCTGAGAATCCCATTAATTGAAAAGGTATTGGGAGATGACAAGCAACAAAAAATCAACCGCTCCATCGCTAAATTGGAGTTTCATTTTTTCGATGCCTTTTTCAAAATCACACAAAAACAAAAACCCACCTTGGCAGTATTGACCTCACACGGCACCTCAGAAGCATTGAAAATTGCTGATTTTATGAGCAGTCTTAAACCCTACTATCAACTGGCCTCTTTCGACCTTAAAGCATTGGAAAACAATCCAGAAAAAACACTAGAAAACCTGAAACGATTTAATTTATTGATGGTATCTAATCCTACTGAGGCTTTTAGCGAAACCGAAAAATACTTGTTAGATCAACACCTGATGCACGGGGGGAAACAGTGGTGGACAATTAATATGGTCGCTGTAAATCGGGACAGTTTGTTCAACTCAGGAGGCTCCGCTGTAGCAGTGGGGCGTTCTCTTAATATGGAAAATGTTTTTTTTAAATATGGTTTTAGAATTCAAAAAAACTTGATCAAAGACATGTATTGTGCTCCGGTAGTACTAGCCAGTGGATCTCAAAGTGAAACCCAATACCTCCCATACCCGTGGCCTTATTACCCCCTTGCTAAACCAATACAAAAAAAACTATTCGGAAATCAAGCTGGAAACGTTTTTATCCCTTTTCCATCCTCTATCGACACACTAAAAAATTCTCTGGAGAAAACCATACTCATTGGCAGTTCTGGTTTTTCACATTCACTACAAATACCGACAACAATTGCCATAAAAGAGGCCTCAGATAAATTAAACCCTGATCTTTTCAATGAAAAAACACAAATTATTGGGCTTTTAATAGAGGGAAAATTTAATTCGGCCTTCAATAACCGAATTCCACCCATAAAACTGGGTGAGAAAAAGGCATCAGGGCAAAGTCAAATGATAGTTTTTTCCAGCGGTGCTATTGCAGAAAACCAAGTTGACAAAGGCAATCCTCTTCAACTAGGATATGATAAATGGACCAATAATTTTTATTTTAACAAAGTATTTCTTCAACAGACGGTTCATCATTTAATGGGCAATCAAAAACTTCTTCAACTCCAGAACAAAAATGTAGTGCTACCTCGATTAGATTTTCAAAAAGTGAAACAACATTCTGGTTTATTAAAAACCTTAATGCTTTTGATTCCATTAGTGATTTTGTTGCTATTAGGTGCTTTAATTTCTCGTTGGAGAATCCGCAGATTTAGTCAATAACTTTTAATAACTTCATTTTTTTGTAAATTAGTCAAGGAGTATATTTATGAATTCAATTTATTTACATGAAATTCATTGTTTCCAGCGAATCTTTATATAAAGAACTCCAAGTTTTGGGAGGAATTATCAATAACAACAGTACACTTCCCATTTTGGATAATTTTTTATTCCATTTAAATGAAGGACAATTGATTTTGACGGCCTCTGACCTCGAAACAACCATGTCTGCTACTGTTGAAGTGGAATCGAAAGATAGTGGCATGATAGCCCTTCCAGCACGCCTTATTTTGGATACACTAAAAACTTTTCCCGAACAACCATTGACTTTTGTAAAATCAGAAAACAATACAGTTGAAATCAGTGCCAACAACGGTAAGTACGCAGTGGCCTGTCTAAATGGCGAAGACTTCCCCAAAGCTTCCCAAGTTAAAGATCCCGTCAAAATACATATCAACGGTAAGATTTTGGCAACGGCCATTAACTCAACACTCTTTGCATCTGGAAATGACGATCTAAGACCAGTGATGAGTGGTGTATTTTTTCAGTTCAATACCTCTGAGTTGACTTTTGTTGCAACCGACGCCCATAAATTAGTCAAATACACCCGGACTGACATACAGGCAGACAAAAATGCCGAATTCATAATGCCCAAAAAACCACTTCAATTACTCAAAGGAATACTCCAAGGCATTGAGGAAGATGTGACAATAGAATACAACGAAACCAATTCAGAATTCCATTTTGGAAACATCAGAATGACCTGCAGATTGGTCGAAGGGAAATACCCTAACTATGAAGCGGTTATCCCTAAAGAAAATCCTAATGTAATGCAAATTACCCGAATTGACTTCCTTAATTCTATCCGAAGAGTCAGTATCTTTTCAAACAAAACTACGCACCAGGTAAGGCTTAAAATGGCTGGAGCTGAACTCCAAGTTTCTGCCGAAGATTTTGATTACAGTAATAAAGCTGAAGAAAGATTAGGTTGTGAGTACATAGGTAACGATTTGCAAATTGGATTCAACTCGCGATTTTTGATCGAAATGCTAAATAATATTAGTTGTGATGAAATCAAACTCTCCATGTCACTGCCAAATCGTGCTGGGATCATTACACCCCTGGATCATATCGAAGAAGGAGAAAACATTACCATGCTTGTAATGCCAGTTATGATCAATGACTAAATAACTAGTATTTTCTTGTTAACAGTTGTAATTTCATAATCTAACTTGATACAAAAAAGGGGGATGATTCTCCACAAGCCTGAGTGGTATCAATAAATGATGCTGATCAACCTTAACCTACTTAACAGCTGCTAAAAAGACTTGTGAAATTCGCTTGTAAGTTCCGTTTTCCAATTTTTCTCTTATACTTGCAAAACCCTCTATAGTTTCATTTACATCCTCTAGTGTATGAGAGGCTGTTGGAATCAATCTCAATAATATCAATCCTTTGGGAATAACCGGATAAACAACTATTGAACAGAAAATCCCATGGTTTTCCCTCAAATCTTTAACCAATGCCATGGCCTCTGGTATGCTTCCCTTGAGGTAAACTGGAGTAACACAGCTTTGGGTCTTTCCAATATCAAAACCATTAGCTTTTAGACCATTTTGGAGAGCGTTGACATTTTCCCAAAGTTTAGCTTTAAATTCAGGTTGACTTCTAACCATATCCAATCTTTTAAGCGCTCCTTTAACCAACTGCATTTGCAATGATTTAGCAAACATTTGAGAGCGCATATTGTATCTTAAATAGTCTATGATTTCCTTATCCGCGGCAATAAAAGCGCCGGTCGAAGCCATTGATTTAGCAAAAGTGGCGAAATATACATCGATTTCGTTTTGAATGCCCTGCTCTATCCCTGCTCCAGCTCCGTTCTTACCCAATGTTCCAAACCCGTGAGCATCGTCAACCAAAAAACGGAATTTGTATTTACCTTTGAGGGCTGCAATTTCTTTGAGCTTTCCTTGCTCTCCCCGCATGCCAAATACACCTTCAGAGATCACCAAAATACCTCCTCCCGTTTGTTCGGCAACCTTTTGGGCCCGCTGAATATTTTTTTCAAGGCTTTCTATATCATTGTGCTTATAGGTAAATCGTTTTCCCAAATGAAGTCTTACCCCATCTACAACACAGGCGTGTGCATCTACATCATAGACAATTACATCGTCTTTCCCGACCAAAGTATCAATAGTTGAAAGAATTCCTTGATAACCAAAGTTTAGAAGATAAGCAGATTCTTTCATTACAAACTGGGCCAATTCACGCTCTAACTGCTCGTGTAGATCAGTATGACCTGACATCATTCTTGCCCCCATGGGGTAGGCAGAGCCATATTCGGCAGCGGCCTCTGCATCCACTTTTCTCACTTCTGGATGATTGGCTAGTCCTAAGTAATCATTCACACTCCAAGTAATGACCTCTTTACCCTTAAAATGCATACGATTACTGATAGGGCCCTCCAACTTTGGAAAAACAAAATAGCCTTCTGCTAGTTCAGCCCATTTTCCAAGAGGTCCCTTGTTTTCATAATATCTGTCAAATAAATCTTTCATCATTCAATCCTTCGGTTGTAAATACTTATATATATTCGATTTTATTCGTGGCCTCTTGGTTGGAAAAATTAAAGAAACCTTGCTTATTCATCCAATCTTCACTGTATATCTTGCTCAGATAACGTGAGCCATGATCAGGGAAAATAATGACTACAAAATCATCCTCTTTAAACCTTTCCTCTTGATTTAGTTGCTTTAAGGCTTGCATGGCAGCGCCAGAGGTATAGCCAACAAACAATCCTTCTTTTCGGGTAACTTCCCGAGCCGTATGAGCACTGTCCTCATCGGAAACCTTAATAAATATATCAATAGAATCAAAATCTGTTGCTGTTGGAATAAGGTTTTTACCTAATCCTTCAATAAGGTAGGGATATATTTCATCAGTATCTAACTCGCGAGTCTCGTGATATTTTTTGAGAACGGATCCATAGGCATCAACCCCAATTATTTCAATATCAGAATTTTGTTCTTTTAGGTATTTGGCACAACCGGAAATGGTTCCACCAGTTCCGGAGCAGGCTACCAAATGAGTGATTCTGCCATCTGTCTGATCCCAAATCTCTGGACCTGTGGTTTTGTAATGAGCCTCGATGTTTAGGTTATTGAAATATTGGTTAATATATACCGAATTTTTGATTTCGTTATGCAGTGTTTTGGCAACTTGAAAGTAGGACCTAGAATCTTCCGCAGAGACATTGGCAGGGCAAACGTACACTTTGGCACCCATTGAGTGCAACATATTAATTTTATCTTTGGAGGACTTAGAACTCACAGCCAAAATACATTCATAACCCTTAATTAGAGATACCATAGCCAAACTAAAACCCGTATTTCCAGAAGTGGTTTCAATAATAGTATCACCAGGTTTGAGAATACCTTTTTTTTCGGCTTGATCAATGATATGAAGAGCAATTCTGTCTTTGTTGGAATGACCGGGGTTAAAGGCTTCAAATTTGGCATAAAAATTACCAGTAAAACCCTCTACTACTTTTTCCAGTCGGATCATGGGGGTACTACCGATTAATGACAATACATTTTCATAAACCTTTATTTCACCGTTGGATTTGTTTTTTTCCATTTTTAAAATGTAAAAATAATATTTTTCAAAGACTATTTTTCTTCTAAATCAATTATAAATGCAAATTTTTTTGCCAATTCCTTAAGGCTATCAAAACGCCCGGAGGCACCGCTATGCCCAGCTTTCATATTTGTATCTAAAAATAATAAATTTTGATCGGTTTTGAGTGCCCTAAGCCGTGCTACCCATTTGGTCGGTTCAAAATACTGCACTTGTGAGTCGTGGAGACCTGAAGTAACCAATAGATGGGGATAATCTTGCTTCTTTACCTGATCATAAGGAGAATATGAGAGCATATAATCATAATATTCTTTTTTATTTGGATTGCCCCATTCATCATATTCGGAGGTGGTCAGGGGTATGGTATCGTCCAACATGGTAGTTATCACATCAACAAAAGGCACATCGGCAATTATACCATTAAATAATTCGGGTGCCATATTAATGATCCCGCCCATTAAAAGCCCTCCAGCTGAACCTCCATTGGCGTAAAGGTGTTCAGGGGAGGTGTATTCTTGTTCAATTAAAAACTTCGAACAATCTATAAAGTCGTAAAAGGTGTTTTTTTTATTCAACAATTTGCCCTCCTCGTACCAATGTCTGCCCATATACTCTCCTCCCCTAATGTGTGCAATAGCAAAAGCAAATCCCCGATTCAAAAGACTCAAGCGATTAGAGGAAAAGGACGGATCAATAATATGTCCATAAGAACCATAGGCATATTGGAGTATGGGAGTAGATTTGGTCAACTGGGTATTTTTGTGATGAACAATAGAAATTGGAATTTTGGAACCATCTCTAGCATTGGCCCATAATCTTTGTGAACGGTAATGACACGAATCAAATTCATCGCCCAACACTTCTTGGGTTTTTAATATAGTTTTCTGTTGGGAGGGCATATCAAATTGAATGACAGAAGAGGGCGTGGTTAAGGAATTGAAAACGTACTGAAGTTGGGTTGACTCAAGCTCTGCGTTAAGTGAAATTTGAATGGTGTATGTCTCCTCTTCTATAGGAAGATAATAGTCTTCCGTGTTATCCCAACGCACGATTCTCAATCTCGAAAGACCATTTTCTCTTTCATTGACCACCCAATACTCATTAAATAATTCGATCTCCTCAATTAAAACATCCTTTCGATGGGGCAACAAAGGCTCCCAAAATTCAGATTTAGTCTGGTCAATAGAAGTTCGCATAATCTGAAAATTAGTAGCTCCATTGAAATTAGTATGAAGGTAAAAATGATTCCCAAAATGGGCTACATCATACTCCAAACCACTGACTCGGGCTTGAATAACCTTAAAGTCTGCTTCGGGATGATTCGATCTAATAAAACGATGCTCACTGGAAGTTGTGCTATGAGAAGATATAAAAATAAATTCCCTAGATTTTGAAGCGCTTACATAGACCGAGTAGGTATCGTCAACTTCTTCATAGACAAGTTGATCTACTTGCTTAGGTGTACCAATGTGATGTTTGTAAACAGCCTCGGAGCGAAGAGTTTGATTATCTTTCTTGTTGTAGAAAAGTGTAGCATTATCTGCAGCCCAGACACTGCTTCCTGTGGTATTTTCTATTTTGGTTTCCAACAATTTACCACTTTTTAGGTCTTTGATTTTGATAGTATATTGACGGCGGGAGACAGTGTCAACACCAAAAGCAACTTTGGTATTGTCGGGACTCACCGATATCCCCACCAATCGAAAGTAATCAAAGCTTTGTGCCATTTCATTGCAGTCAAACAATACTTCTTCATTTGAAGTCAATTTCCCTTTTTTACGAATGTATATTGGATAATCTTTTCCTTGCTCGTATCGGGTGATGTACCAATATCCATTGAAAAAATAGGGAACAGAGCTATCATTTTCTTTTATACGGGAACGCATTTCTTTGTAAAGTTCCTTCTGAAGAGATTGCGTATGTGCGGTCATTTTTTGATAATAATCGTTTTCCCGATCCAGATAATCCAAAACCTCAGGATTATCCCTTTGGTTTAGCCAATAATAGGGATCTATGCGAATGTGGTTGTGAATCTTGTGTTGGTAGGTAACTACATCAGCCACTGGTGGACTTATGTTTAAGTTGGGCATACTTTTATGATTAGAATTACATCCTATAACAAATGTAACTTAGTATACGACTGTAAAAAAATATGAAGGGAAAGTTTTTGAAATTCAAACTAAGCAGGTTGTTTTACTTTTACGTAATTATAAATTATCTTATGGATTAAAAATTTAAAGTTAATTTTATAATTAATTAATCTACAAAATAAAGAATGATTTCTACTGAAAAAGAGAAAGAACTTAGTGATCGCCTTGGTGCGTTAAGGGGGTATCTTTGACATTGATGCCAAAAAAATAGAAATTGCCAATCTGGAGGAAAAATCACTAGCACCAAATT
>CAJVZM010000060.1 GCA_913020475.1 uncultured Flavobacteriaceae bacterium | reverse complement strand
CCTGAAGTGTGATTTCTGGGTCAATACCCCTTTCAAATCTGAATGACGCATCTGTATTCAACCCATGCCTTTTGGCTGATTTTCTGATGCTTACGGGGTCGAAATAAGCACTCTCCAAAAATATACTTGTCGTAGTTTGGCTTACTCCAGAATCTTGTCCTCCAAAAACTCCAGCGATACATAAGGGTTTTAGGTGATCACAAATCATCAAATCTTCTGCATCAAGTTTTCGCTCTAAGCCGTCTAAGGTGACAAAAGGAGTGTCTTGAGAAACAGTTTTAACAACAATTCCATCCCTAATTTTATCCAAATCAAAAGCATGGAGAGGTTGTCCTATATGGTGCAACACAAAGTTCGTGATATCTATAACATTATTTTTTAACCCAATACCAAGTGCTTTAAGACGGTTTTGCAACCAGGTAGGGGAGGGTTTTATGGTCAAATTGGTGATGTTGACACCCATATATCTGGGAGCCTTATCCTCGGATTCTATCGATACGCTAAACTTTTTTTCAGAGGGAACGATGCTGAAACGGTCTGTACTGAGAGAGTACCATTTATATTTAATGCCATTAAATTGACAATATGCTTTTAAATCCCTAGCAACCCCCAAATGACTCATGGCATCTGCCCTATTAGGAGTAAGTCCAATTTCGAAAACAGTATCAACCTCTACATCAAAAATTTCATTACAAGGAGTACCATTATCTAAGTTAGCATCCAAAACGATAATACCGTCGTGGGATTCACCTAAGCCCAATTCGTCCTCAGCACAGATCATACCATGACTTTCTTCGCCTCTAATTTTACTCTTTTTAATCAAAAAAGCTTTTCCATCTTGGTCAAAAAGTGAAGTACCAACTGTGGCAACGGCAACTTTTTGTCCTTGAGACACATTGGATGCACCACAAACGATGGGAACTATTTCGGTTCCTAAATCAACCTCGGTAACCCTCAGTCGGTCGGCATTGGGATGTTGTGAACATTTCAATACCTCACCAACAACAACCCCTTTAAGTCCTCCTTTGATAGACTCGAATGGGGTGATTCCCTCAACTTCTAAACCCAAGTTGGTCAATATTTCAGATACTTGCTTTGGGAGAAGGTCTATTTTTAAAAACTGTTTGATCCAGTTGTATGATATTTTCATCGAGAATAAATGACTATTAAATCGAAGGGTAAAGATAATAATCTATGCTTAACCACCTTTTTTAACTGATGTAATTCCATATGTTTTGATAAGCTTTCATTTTGGCCAAGGTTTGTCTTAAGGATGTGTTTTTGATTGCTTCTAATCGGGGATCTTCTCCCAATAATTCCTGAGCGTCGCCTCGCGCGGCTTTAAGCCACTGATTGTCTTTGATTATGTCAGCAATTTTAAGTTGTAATACACCGCTTTGTTGGGTGCCCATGAGATCACCAGGGCCTCGGAGTTTCAGATCCACCTCTGCAATATGAAATCCATCGGTGCTAGCCGTCATGGTTTTCAAGCGAGTTTTAGCTTCATTAGTGAGTTTGTGACTGCTCATCAGTATGCAAAAGCTTTGATCATTCCCCCTTCCAACACGACCACGCAGTTGATGCAATTGGGACAACCCAAAACGCTCCGCACTTTCTATGACCATCACTGATGCATTGGTTACATTTACACCTACTTCGATCACAGTGGTAGCCACCATTATTTGGGTTTGTTTCTTTATAAAGCGATCCATTTCATAATCCTTGTCCTTTGTAGGCATTTGACCATGTACAATACTGATTTGATATTCAGGAGAAGGGAAGGCTCTTGAAACACTCTCATAGCCATCCATCAGGTCTTTATAATCCATTTTTTCAGACTCCTTGATCAGTGGATAAACCATATAAATCTGCCGCCCTTTTTGAATTTCATCAGCAATGAACTTAAATACCTTCAGACGATTGCTGTCATAGTGATGGATTGTCTTTACTTTTTTGCGCCCAGGAGGTAATTCGTCGATGATAGAAATATCCAAATCTCCGTAAACACTCATTGCCAATGTGCGAGGAATAGGAGTGGCTGTCATAACCAGCAGATGTGGAGGGGTGATATTTTTTCGCCACAGTTTGGCCCTTTGTGCCACGCCAAAACGATGTTGTTCATCAACCACAGCCAATCCGAGGTTTTTAAATTTTACTTTGTCTTCGATTACGGCATGTGTTCCTATCAAAATATCTAACTCACCCGATTCCATAAGTTCTGCCAATTGATTTCGTTCGGCTTTTTTGGAACTACCAGTCAAGAGTCCAATAGAGATGTCCAAATCTCCAACCATGGATTTTAGTGACTGATAATGCTGTTTAGCCAGAATTTCGGTTGGAGCCATTAGGCAGGATTGGAAACCATTATCGGCTGCAATCAACATCGCCATAAGAGCCACAATAGTTTTACCCGACCCTACATCTCCTTGTAATAAGCGGTTCATTTGCTGCCCATTACCGATGTCTTTTCGGATTTCGCGAATTACCCTTTTTTGCGCATCTGTCAACTCAAATAGAAGATTTTCACTAAAAAAAGTATTTAAATAACGACCTACTTTATTGAAAATAAATCCCTTTATTTTTTGCTTACGCTGAAGGTTTTTCATCAACAATTGTAATTGTATGAAAAACAGTTCCTCATACTTCAATCTATTTTGAGCCGCTGTAAGCCTATCTTGATCCTTAGGGAAATGGATGTTTTCAAGGGCTTCATTTTTAGAAATCAGTTTGTATTTATTTCTCAAATCTTCGGGGAGGGTCTCTACAAATCGATTCTTTTGGGATTTCAATAATTCTCCAATCATTTTTGTGACAACCCTCTGAGAAACACCTTTATTAAGTAGCTTTTCCGTACTGGGATATACCGCTTGAAGAGCTTTGGAGAGGCCCTTGTCAAAGTTTTCAATAGTTTCCATTTCAGGATGTGGCATATTGGGTCGATTACCATACCAGTTGAGTCGACCGAAAATCACATAATTCGTATTCAACTTTAAACTTTCTTTAATCCATTGATGCCCCCTAAACCAAACCAATTCCATAATATTATCACCATCAGTGAAAGTGGCTACCAATCGTTTACCTCTTTTTTGAGAGATCATTTCAACTTTTGTAACTTCCCCTTTAATTTGGACTTCGGACGAATTTTTGGGTAAGTCTTTGATTTTATAAAAAGTAGAACGATCGATGTAGCGGTGAGGAAAAAAATGAAGTAAATCTTGAAAAGTATATAGCTTCAACTCTTCTTTAAGAAGATTGGCTCGGCTTGGGCCTACTCCCTTAAGGTATTCAATTGGGGTTTGAAGTATATCCATTGTTATCACTAAAATAATTGTTTTAATGAGTATTCAATTTGAATTGTTTAAAACTTCTATTAATTTGGGATAAATTAAATAAAATAATAGGTCATTAAACTTCTGTTTTACTAAATATACGAGGCGATTGTTGCTGTGGATAACTATAGGCATTTGTCCTGTTGAGGGTTTAATTATTGGCTTAATTTTAGAAAGTGAACGAAACACCAACAGACTTCCTCAAAGAACTCAACGAAACACAACTTGAACCTGTTTTACACAAAGACGGGCCATTGATGGTTATTGCCGGTGCTGGGTCTGGAAAAACAAGAGTTTTGACCTATCGAATTGCCTATTTAATGCAACAAGGAGTGGATGCTTTCTCCATCTTATCGTTGACTTTTACCAATAAGGCTTCGCGTGAAATGAAAGCCAGAATTTCGGAATTGGTTGGAAAGGGGGAAGCGAAAAATTTGTGGATGGGTACTTTCCACTCCGTTTTTGCAAGAATTCTTAGACAAGAAGCAGATAAATTGGGTTTTCCAAGGGATTTTACTATTTATGATACCCAAGACAGTAATCGTTTGATCGCTTCAATCATTAAAGAAATGGGTCTTGACAAAGACATCTACAAGTTTAAACAAATCCGAAATCGTATTTCCTCTTTTAAAAACAGTTTGATTACTGTAAAAGCATATCACAATGATACTGATTTGCAAGAAGCCGATGCCATGTCGCGTCGCCCCAAAATAGGCGAGATTTACAGAGAGTATGTAGAACGTTGTTTTAAGGCTGGAGCCATGGATTTTGACGATCTTTTATTGAAAACCAATGAACTGCTGAACATGCATCCTCAGGTGTTGGCTAAATATCAAGATCGTTTCCGTTATATAATGGTAGATGAGTACCAAGACACCAATCATTCACAGTATTTGATTGTCAGAGTTTTATCTGATAAATTTCAAAATATCTGTGTAGTGGGTGACGATGCACAAAGTATTTATGGTTTTCGTGGTGCCAATATTAACAACATTTTGAATTTTCAAAAAGATTATAACGATGTAAAGCTATATCGATTGGAACAAAATTATCGCTCTACAAAAAATATCGTCAATGCTGCCAATTCAATTATTAGTCATAACAAGAACAAAATTGAAAAGGTCGTTTGGACTTCTAATATAGAGGGCAGTAAGATCAAAGTGCAAAGGTGTACTACAGATGCCGACGAGGGCAGGGAAGTGGCTTCCCAAATTTTTGAATTCAAAATGCAAGAACAACGTCAAAACAAGGAGTTTGCTATTTTATATCGGACCAATGCTCAGTCCAGATCCATAGAGGATGCGTTGAGAAAGCGAGACATTCCTTACCGAATTTTCGGGGGACTCTCCTTTTATCAGAGAAAAGAGATCAAAGACCTTTTGGCCTATATGCGATTAATAATCAATCCCAAAGACGAAGAAAGCCTCAAAAGGGTGGTCAACTATCCCGCTAGAGGGATTGGTCAGGCCACCCTAGACAAATTGATTATTGGAGCAAAAAACAATGAAATATCTCTTTTTGAAACCCTTAGAAAGGCTCCTCAACTAAATTTATCTTTAAATGCTGGAACCTTAAACAAAATTGAAGGTTTTGTGAATCTGATTTTGAGTCTTCAAATTGAAAATCAAAAGAGTAATGCTTTTGAAATTGCCGACTTGGTAACCAAAAAAAGCGGGTTGCTACTAGAACTAAAAAAAGATGGCACTCCAGAGGGGGTCTCCAAATTTGATAATATTGAAGAGTTACTCAACGGAATTCGTGATTTTGTTGATGGACAAAAGGAGGTAGCAGGTGCCATAGGCAGTTTATCCGAGTTTCTGGAGGACATTGCATTAGCAACTGACTTTGACAACGAAAAGGAAGGTGATGTGGACTGTGTTTATCTAATGACTATTCATTTGTCCAAAGGTTTGGAATTCCCAGTAGTTTTCATTGTTGGATTAGAAGAAGATTTATTCCCATCGGCTTTGAGCTTAAATTCACGGTCTGAGCTTGAAGAAGAGCGACGGTTATTTTACGTAGCCCTTACACGTGCAGAGCAAAAGGCCATTATAACCTATACGCTTTCTCGCTATCGTTGGGGGAAATTGGTGGATGCAGAACCCAGCCGTTTTATTGAGGAAATGGATGATAAGTATTTAGATTATATTATTCCAAAGGACGAGTATGTCTTTAAACCTATGATCGACAAAGGGATTTTTAATGGTTTTGATATCCCTCAAAAAAAAGATCTCCAGAAACCTCATTCTACAAAGGTCAATACTGCTCCAAGTCAAAATCAATTGGGAAAACTGAGGAGGATCAATGCTTCAGAAACTAGACAAAAAGCTGCAATTTATCCTAAAATTGTTCAACTACATGAGGGTATGACAGTTGAGCATGACCGCTTTGGCTATGGAAAGGTTATCTCTATAGAGGGAAAGGATAGCGACAGAAAGGCTTTAATTGATTTTAGAGGGGTGGGACAAAAACATTTATTGTTACGATTTGCCAAACTCAAAATAAAAAGTTGATGGGAGAACTTCTAAAATTTTACGCATCTAAACCAAATCTCAGATTTTTAAATAAAGCTGCAGAGACATTGGAGCGTGGTGGTTTAATTATTTATCCCACCGATACAGTCTATGCCCTTGGATGTTTGAGTAATAATTTGAGAGGATTACAACTGTTAGCTTCTATCAAAGAAGTCAAATTAGAAAAAGCCCCCTTTAGTTTTTTTATCAGAGACTTTAATGACTTGTCCCGATATGTAAAACCTTTGGACAATGCCACGTTTAAACTTTTAAAGCGATGTCTCCCTGGACCATATACCTTCATTCTTCCATGTTTAAAACTTCAAAAACCCTTCGAAAAACGTAAGTCAATAGGTATCAGGATGGCTCAGCACCCCATATTGGAGGCGTTGATGGATTTGATAAAAGTTCCTTTAATCACTACCTCATTGCACGATCAAGACGCAATATTGGACTATACCACTGATCCTAATGTGATCTACGAACGATGGCAAAGTAATATTGACCTTATGTTGGAAGATGGTTTTGGCGGGAATATCCCGTCTTCGGTAGTAGATCTTTGTGGCTCGTCTCCTAAAGTAATTAGAAAGGGCAAAGGAGACTTAGATATGTTACAATAAAAAACATCCGCCCCTGGCGGATGTTTTCTTTAAAATTAAATTAGGGCTCTTATTTCATACCTTGCTGAATCAAATCGTAGAATTGATCTAGCTTTGGAAGAACAACAATGCGAGTTCTTCTATTTCTGGCTCTGTTGGAGCCATTATCGTTATCAACTAGAGGAATGTAATAGCTACGTCCTGCGGCAGTCATTCTTTCGGGGCTTACACCGTAGTCTTTTTGGAGAATTCTAACAACCGATGTAGCACGTTTGACACTCAAATCCCAATTGTCTTCAATTCCATCAATTTTGATTGGAAGATTGTCTGTATGACCTTCTACCATAAATTCTATTTCTGGCTTGTCGTTTACCACTTTAGCAACTTTACCCAAAACTTCTTTGGCTTTCTGAGTAACCGTGTGACTCCCACTTCTGAACAAAAGCTTGTCAGAAATGGAGACATAAACAACTCCTTTTTCAACATTAATTTCTATATCATCATCATTCATGTTACCCAATACCCCTTTGAGGCTGGTGACCAATGCAAGCGTAACCGAATCTTTTTTTGTTACCGCATCTTGCATAGACTGAATTCTAATATCTTTTTCCTTCATACTTTCCAGGGACATCTCAAGATTTTCAGCACCTTTTTGAGAGAGGGTAGTTAAATTTCCAATATTATTTATCAGGTCTTGATTATTGGCCTGAAGGAAATCAACTCTTTCTTGTATTGAAGCTAATCGAGCTTCAGCAGCTTCTTTTTCATCATTACAAGTATTAAGTTTGATGGTAGTACTATCCAAAAAGCCTTTTGTGTTTTGTTGAAGTGTTTCCAATTCAGAATATTTCTTTTGCGAAACACAAGAAAAAAGAAGAGCGGCAGTTATAACTGTAATAGCAAAATATTTTTTCATTATAATTTTTAAAAATTAGATTAAGTTTAAGTAAAAATAACATAAAAACCCAAAAAAAGAACACCTACCTTATTAGATTTTTTTCTTTTTAAGGAAAAAATAACTAAAAGGTAGATGAGATTTGGTACCATAGTAAATGTTTTTTTTATTTTTTGAACGCTTTCTATTTATTTTACTGTAGTTTATATAAAACGAGTAATGTGCTCGGATAATGGCAAAAGCATTTGAGAAATTTATTTTTACTATAAAATAAAAAACCGCAACACCATCCCAAAGCAAACGTTCAAAAATCCTAACCCCTTTTTTTTCGGGTAAATTTTTTAGTAAAAGATAAAGTGAGTTTCTAAAATTAAGATAAACTTTACTAGGAGAAGGTCTTAATGTTCCAGCACCCAGATGAAATACTTTGGATTTATACAAGGAGAAAACGTCAAGATTTTTATTGAATGCACGCCAACATAAATCTATTTCCTCCATATGAGCAAAAAAATCTTCATCAAAACCTTTAAGTGATTTAAAAACTTCGTTTCTAATAAAAAAACAGGCTCCACTGGCCCAAAATATTTTTTCATCCTTGTCGTATTGACCTTTATTTTCCTCCAATTCGTTGAATAACCTTCCTCTGCAATAGGGATAACCCAAACGATCAATAAATCCCCCTGCTGCCCCAGCATATTCAAATTTATCAGGCTGATTCAAATCCATTATATGGGGTTGAGCAATGGCTGTTTGAAGATGTTTTTCAAAATGATCTAAAATAGGTGGTAACCAATTGGGCTTGACTAAAACATCATTGTTTAGCAGGCAAATAATATCCTCCTTAAGAGATGCTATTCCTCTATTGTAACCTCCGGCGTAACCATAGTTTTTGTCCAATAAAAGAATATTCACCCTTGGATTGTGTTTTTTTACATAATTAACCGATTCATCTGTAGAAGCGTTATCAATGAGATAAACATTGGCTTCGGGGCTATTGTCTACTACCTCTTTAAGAAAACGCTTTAATAAATTTTCTCCATTCCAATTCAATATAGCAATAGCAACCGATTTCATTTGTCAGAGATGTAAACGGGTAAGTCTGGTAAATAAATATATAACCCTTTTTGGAAATCCATTTTACAAAAAAAGTGATTTAAACCATTGGTCAGCATAAGATGGTCACTTTTTAAGACGGAATTGTACCGGGCAATTTGATCAAATGTATTTTGGGTAATGTTTACACTAGGGGCCTTGCATTCAATCAAAAGGTAAATGGAGTAGTCAGGTTTAAAAACTACCAAATCGTACCTTTTTTCAGTATGATTAAGATTTAATTTCTTCTCTACTTGAATAAACCCATAAGGAATTTTTTTTATTTTCAACAGAAATTGGACACAATGCTGACGCACCCATTCCTCTGGAGTTAAAACCAGCCATTTTTTTCTAATTGGGTCGAATATAAAGGTTTTATTTTCCTTACTTTTAAACGAGAAATCGAATCCTGGAAAATTGAGTTTTTTCATAATGTAAAATTGCATATAATTTTTTAGCATGCATGAATTTAATAAGCTAATGTCTTCCATTGATCGGGCGGAATATAAACCTTTTTATCTTTTATCAGGTACAGAGCCTTATTTTATAGATAGTATAGAGGCTAAACTAACAAAGAAGTTGACTGATGAAGCCTCCAGTTCTTTCGATTATTCCTTATTTTACGGTAATGAGATTGGAGCTCATCAAATCATTGAAACCGCCAAGCGGTTTCCTCTTGTGGCTTCGCATCATTTGGTCGTGGTTAGAGAAGCACAGCATTTAGATAAATCAACTAATCTTATCGCTGAATACCTTTCTCAGCCACAAATGCAAACAATTATCGTTTTTTGCTTTAAGTATAAAGCTTTTGACAAGAGAAAGAAACTTTATAAAGCTGCTAAAAAGGTAGGTGCATTGCTAGAGACCAAAACCTTGTATGACAATGATGTAGTGCAGTGGATTCGTGATCGGCTTAAGGTAGCTCAATTTAAAATCGATGAAAAGACTCTTCAAATTTTGTTCGAAGCCTTGGGAAACGATTTAAGTAAAATCGAAAAAGAAATTGGTAAATTAAAAATTATTATGGAGGATTACCCCCAAATCACTCCTCAACTTATAGAACAACACGTTGGCTTCAGTAAAGACTATAACAATTTTGAATTATACAAAGCAGTTGGCAAGCGTGATTTTCTTCAATGTTCCAAAATAGTAAAATACATGGCTGAAAATCCTAAGAACCACCCCCTGGTATTAACTATCTTTGGTCTTTATAATTTTTTTAGGAGGGTGCTGTTGTATCATAGTTTGGGAGATAAATCAAAAGCCGCTTCACTATTAGGGGTCAGACCTTATTTTATCAAAGACTACGAGTATGCTTGTAAAAAATTCAGTATAAAACAACTAATAAAAGCAATTACTCTGACATTGGAGGCTGATCTAAAAAGCAAAGGGGTAGGAGTGAAATCAGCTAACCATTATTTTATACTTCAGGACCTACTGGTAAAGGTTTTTGCGGCTTAAAACTATAATGAAGGAAATTGATTGGGGTTGTTTTCGTTCATTATTTCATAAACACATTCAAATATATCATCTGATGAGGGTTTTGAGAAATAATCTCCGTCTTGGGCATAAGCGGGGCGGTGTTCTTTTGCAGTAAGAAGTTTAGGCTGGCTGTCCAAAAGGTGGTAGATTTTTTGGTGCTCCATCAATTGTTGTAATATATAGGCCGAAGCCCCACCTGGCATATCCTCGTCTACAATCAATAGTCGGTTAGTCTTAATTATACTTTGTTTTATTTCTTTTTCCTTATCAAAAGGAATGAGAGTCTGAACATCTATTACTTCAACACCGATATTATATAACTCTAACTTATTTGCTGCCTCATAAGCAATATTAAGTGTGGAACCATAAGAAATAAGGGTAACATCAGTTCCCTTTTTAAGTATTTCAACTTTTCCAATAGGAAAACAATATTCTCCAAGGTTAGAGGGTAGTTTTTCTTTAATGCGATATCCATTAAGGGGTTCTATAACAATGGCAGGTT
>CAJVZM010000059.1 GCA_913020475.1 uncultured Flavobacteriaceae bacterium | reverse complement strand
GAAAGCTACTTACACAAAAAAGTTGAAAATGGTGAAATTGTTAGTCCTGTCCTACCTGACGGGATTAAAAATTATTTGATTGATATTGATGGAACAATTTGTGACGATATCCCCAATGAGGAACCTGAGCGCATGTCCACTGCAAGTATTTATCCAGATGCATTGGAAACACTCAACAAATGGTTTGACGATGGTCACTTGATCTGTTTCTTTACTTCAAGAGTAGAGGCCCACAGAGAGGTTACAGAACAATGGTTAAAAAACAATGGATTTAGATACCATAGCCTTCTTATGGGTAAGCCCAGAGGAGGAAATTATCATTGGATTGATAACCACTTGGTAAAGGCTACCAAATACAATGGGAAATTCACCGATCTAATTGAAAAAGAAGTTACCATCGAGGTTTTTGACGATGGACAAGATCACTAACTAAAATATTCCACATGCAGGTTCCTACCCTTGCAGAGTTAACGGCAGAAGGAAAAAAACCCGAAGTTTTATTTTGGGTGGGTTGTGCTGGAAGTTTTGATGAGCGAGCCAAGAAAGTAACTAAATCCTTTGTGAAGATACTTCATAAATCAGGGGTGTCATTTGCGGTTTTAGGAACCGAGGAAAGTTGCACAGGTGATCCAGCTAAAAGATCAGGGAATGAATTTCTTTTTCAAATGCAGGCCATGGCCAATATAGAGGTAATGAATGCCTATGAAGTTACTCGAATTGTTACAACTTGCCCACATTGTTTCAATACCCTAAAAAATGAATATCCTTCTTTGGGGGGTCAGTACGAGGTGATGCATCACACTACTTTTATCAATACCCTGCTAAAAGAAGAAAGATTTACCATCTCTGGTTCTGAATATAAGGGCAAAAGAATCACCTATCACGATCCCTGCTATTTAGGTCGCGCAAATCAAGTCTATGATGCACCGAGAGAGCTCATCCAAAAACTGGACGCTGAGTTGGTTGAAATGAAGAATTGTAGATCCAAGGGACTTTGTTGCGGAGCTGGAGGTGCACAAATGTTTAAAGAACCTGAAAAAGGAAATAAAGACATCAACATTGAAAGAACTGAACAAGCACTTGAAACTGAACCCCAAATCATCGCTGCGGGTTGTCCTTTTTGCAAGACCATGATGACCGATGGAGTTAAAAACAAACAACAAGAAAATCAGGTTCTTGTTCAAGACATAGCTGAATTGATTTCTAAAGCCGAGGATCTATAAAAAATGTTTGTCCCCTTCGATCAACTTCCCGATCACTCTCGAGTTTGGATATACCCCTCCAATCGACTATTTACATCTGATGAAACGGCATCCATTAGAGAAAAAGCCGAAGCATTTTTAAAACAATGGACTGCCCATGGTTCAGATCTTCAGGCTGGAATTGATTTACCCTACAACCGCTTTATAGTCCTGGGACTTAATGAATCAATTCAATCAGCTTCAGGTTGCTCCATAGACGCCTCTGTTCATTTTATTCAATCCTTGGAAGAGACATTTACCGTTACACTTTTAGATAAAATGAACGTAACTTTAAGAAATAAAAATATAATTGATCACATTTCACTAAAAGAATTTCGAACCAAAGCAAAGAAAAAAAAAATTAGCCCTGATGTCATTGTTTTCAATAATTTAGTTCTGAACAAAATGGAATATGATTCTCTCTGGGAAGTACCTGCTTCTTTAAGTTGGCATGCCAGATATTTTTAGTTGATATGCGTATTTTATTCACATCTTTTGTGCTGTTTGGAGCTCTTTCTTTGGCACAGCAAATCGATCCCCTACTTTCCGTTAATTCCAAGCTACAGCAAAAATGGGTAGATAGTGTTTATCAATCCTTGAGCTTGGATCAAAAAATAGGTCAGCTATTTACCCCTATGGTTTTCTCTAAAAATGAAAATGACCATTTTAATGAAATCAAAAATTTGATTGAAAAATATCATATTGGTGGTATTATTTTCTCTTTAGGTGGCCCAGTCAAACAATCTCAATGGTTGAATGAATTTCAATCCCTGTCCAAAGTGCCTTTAATGGTTAGTATGGATGCTGAGTGGGGAGTATCCATGCGATTAGATTCTGTTGTGGCCTTTCCATGGAGTATGACCTTAGGGGCGATAAAAGAGAATGAGATTGTTCGTAAAATTGGTCAAAGAATGGGAGAACAGGAGAAAACACTGGGTGTTCACATGAGCTATACCCCTGTATTGGATATCAATACCAATCCCCAAAATCCCATTATTGGAAATCGATCTTTTGGTGAAGACCCTGAAAGAGTTGCCGAAAAGGGAGTGGCTCTGATGCGGGGACATCATGATGCAGGAATACTAACTTCTGGAAAGCACTTTCCAGGACATGGAGACACTGCCAAAGATTCTCATAAGACCCTACCAACTGTGAACTTTGATCGCTCCCGACTACAGAAGATAGAATTACTACCCTTTAAAAAAGCTATAGAACAAGGTTTGAGTTCAGTAATGACTGCTCATCTTAACGTACCTTCATTGACCCTTTCCAACGATCCTACTTCACTTTCTTATGGAGTAGTGACTGAGCTGTTGAAACAACAAATGGGGTTTAATGGTCTCGCGGTTACCGATGCGCTGAATATGAAGGGGGCAGAACCCGTTGACAGTGACACTAATATGGACTTGCTGGCTCTTCTGGCAGGAAACGATGTACTTTTGATATCCAAAGATATTCCCAGTGGAGTCGAAAAAATAAAAAAGGCTTACAATAAACTTCCTACAGTTAGAATACGAGTAGAAGAATCCGTTAAAAAAATACTTAAAGCCAAGTTCAAGGTGGGATTGACTCAAAAACCTAAGGTTGATACTCAAAATCTTTACCAATCGCTCAATACCCGAAAAGATAGTCTTCTTATTGAAGAGGCATACGCAAAAAGCATTACACTGGTAAAAAATGACAAACAACTTCTCCCACTTAACCCGCAAACCACCTATGCTCATATTAAGCTAGGAAATAACGATAGTGGGGTATTTGAAACAAGACTTAGAGACTTTGTCAATATTAAGAGTATAACTCCATCATCTATTGAGAAAACTCTTTCTACCTTGGAAGGTTTTGAAAAAGTAATCATCAGTTATCACCGTTCCAATCATTCTCCTTTTTTATCCTCCGATTTTTCAAAAAAAGAAATGGAATTGATCCAGGCAATAGCTCGCGGACATGAGCTTATTTTGAATCTTTTTGTAAACCCTTATCCACTTATTGATTTGGGTGACCTCTCATCGATAGAGGCTTTGGTGGTGAGTTATCAAAATAGCACTATTTGTCAGAGATTAAGTGCAGAATTGATGAACGGTTACGGATCATTTATGGGATCATTACCCGTTGGAATTTCGGAGACATTTCCTGCAGGAGTTGGAATTGACTTTAAACCCCTAGTAGAAAACAAAAGGATTAACTGGATTGAAAAGGGCTTCGATCCGAACCAATTGGCTGAAATCGATGAATTTGCTCAGCAAGTTATAGACTCTGCCATGACACCGGGAATGCAGATTTTAGTAGCCAAAAGAGGAGAGATCGTTTATCACAAAAGTTTTGGTCATCATACTTATGACAGAAAAATAAAAGTAGAAAATCATCATCTTTATGATTTGGCTTCCTTGACAAAAATTACAGCCACACTCCCCCTTATAATGAGAGAGCTGGATATTACTAAATATGGCTTAGAAAGTCTCCTCAAAGATTTTATACCAGAGTTGAAAGGTTCGAACAAGGCCAATTTAAGTGTAAAAGATGTTTTGTCACATTATGCAAAACTAACTCCTTGGATCCCTTTTTATAAACAAACACTTGACAAAAATGCACGACAACTGCGGAAGTTCTATAGAAATTACAATAATAAACGTTTCAGCATTCCTGTGGCCAATCAACTTTACCTCAGATCAAATTTTACTGAAATAATAAAAAAACAAGTCATAGAGAGTCCTCTTTTGGATTCGCTATATTATCGCTATTCAGACTTGTCCTATTATCTTTTTAAAAACTACTTTGAAAGGAAATATAAAAAACCCTTGGATGACTTAGTCAATGAGTTTTTGTACCAACCTTTGGGTTTAAACCGAACGCTATTCAATCCCTGGAAATCAATCGCAAAGGAGGAGATTGTACCTTCAGAAATCGATGATTATTTTAGACATCAGGAGTTACGGGGCTTTGTTCATGATATGGGTGCCGCCATGCAAGGTGGTGTTGGTGGCCACGCTGGATTATTTTCTACTGCTGAGGAAGTTTATAAAATTATGCAAATGTACTTGCAAAAGGGAAATGCCAATGGAAAGCAATTTATATCCTCAAAAACCTTTGATGATTTTAACAATTGTTATTATTGTGAACAAGGTAATAGGAGAGGAGTTGGATTTGATAAACCCCAGCTGGAGGGAGAAGGCTCTACCTGTGGTTGTGTTTCAGATATCAGCTTCGGTCATATGGGTTTTACAGGAACTTATGCATGGGTCGATCCAGATCAAGAATTGATTTTCGTATTTTTATCAAATAGAACTTACCCAAGTATGTCAAATAATTTAATGGGTAAAAATAATGTTAGAACCAGAATGCAGGCTTTGGTTTATAAGGCTTTAATTCATTAAAACTTGAACATTTGAAAATCGTAATTGTATGTTATCCCACTTTTGGAGGGAGTGGTGTTGTCGCAACTGAGTTAGGACTTTATTTGGTTAAAAAGGGATATGAAATCCATTTTATTACTTACAAACAACCAGTAAGAATCCAGAACTTAACCAGAAGTTTATTCTTTCACGAAGTTCATGTTCCAACTTATGATTTGTTTAAGTACCAGCCTTATGAGTTGGCCTTATCCAGCAGGATTGTGGAAGTTGTGAAAAAATACAACATTGACATGCTTCATGTTCATTATGCAATACCCCATGCCTATGCTGCCTATATGGGGAAGAAAATGTTGGAAGATGAGGGTATCAAAATTCCAATGATCACTACCCTTCACGGAACAGACATTACTTTGGTGGGAAGTCACCCTTTTTACAAAAAAGCAGTTCAATTTAGCATCAATCATTCCGAATATGTTACGGCAGTTTCTCAAAGTTTAAAAGAAGATACCGAGCGTCTTTTTGAGATTACCACTGACATCAGGGTCATTCCCAATTTTATTGATAATGAAAAATTAAAATTCAAAACTGTCCCCTGTGAAAAAGGTCAAATCGCTCCAGATGATCAATTGGTCATTACCCATATCAGTAATTTTAGACCTCTGAAAAGAATCATCGACATTCTTAAAACTTTTAAAATCATTAGTGAGAAATTGAATGTTAAATTACTGATGATCGGAGATGGGCCTGAGAAAGAACGGGCCATGCGTTATTGTAAGGCACAATCCATGGAGGGTGATGTTTTGTTTCTGGGTAAAAGCAATCAAATAGAGGAGATACTTTGTTTTTCAGACCTTTTCCTTTTGCCCTCAGAACAAGAGAGTTTCGGATTGGCTGCTTTAGAGGCTATGGCTCACGGTGTTCCCGTGATTTGCTCTGACGTAGGTGGTTTGCCAGAAGTCATTGAAGATGGTTTTTCAGGATTCCTCTGTCCTCTGGGAGATGTCAATGCAATGGCAGAAAAGGCCATTTACATTTTGGAAGATGACGAGCGGCACAAAAAATTTAAACAGCAAGCTTTTGAATCTTCAAAAAAATTCAATATTGAAAAAGTAATCTCTCATTATGAATCTCTTTACAAGGATGCAAAACAGACCTATCTGGGATGATAAATTCGACTTGCATTCTGAAATATGCTCGCTCTATCAAAGGTCATCTTTTTGGTTTTAAAGGCTGTGTAAAGCTCCATTTGATCTGAGTAGTGTTTTGAATTGGGATCATCTGAACTGCCATATGAAATAACAGATTCAATTTCCACTCCCTGTGGAGTGAATTTAACCAATTCTATGTATGATTCTCCTTTGACTACTTTCGTTTTACCCTCTTTATGGGGAATCGCTCCCATAGCAGTAATGACATCAGGCAGTCCAAAAACGGCTAATTCTTTTTCTCCCCTGACCAATTTTTGAAAGGTGCCTAATTTGACTTGTATTTGCCCAAAATGTTCAATCATGTGTTCTTGAGTTTCTTCAAGACCCTTATATAATATACTTTTTGTGAAAATTTTTGGTTCCGGTAACTTTTTATAATACTTACGCAGTTTGAAACAGAGAATACCATAGGCTCCAGCACCATAGGAGTCGGCTGAAGTACTCCTATCCCAGCCTTGAATCTGCTCTAGAATGGCCTTTGTTTTGGGATATTTTTCTGGAGACATCATAAAAAGAGAGTCAATATTCATCCAACTGTAGTGAAATGGTTTTGGGAATTGGTGATCGTATTTGATCTTCTTAAAATCATTGTAGTCCACTTTTTTGTGTTCATCGATTAGTTGTTTAATTCGTATAGATCGATTATTGTCATAGGTCTCAAAACCCATATTTTTAGGAAATAAATCTTCATTGGGATTATTGATTGAGTCGGAGGATCTAAAAGGAGAATGGTTGGCGTTGTAAAAGTATCCCGAGGAGGGTTGAATCACCTGAGGCAACTCTTCTATATCGTAGGTGGTGGTCCAAAGTGTCTTTTTGGTATTACCAGGAACGACATTGGCCCAATCATAACCTGGAACTCGCTTTGGGATCAACCCGTTTGAAATATAAAATAGTGTATCGTTTTTATCGGCATAACCAATATTGTAGCCCGGCAAAGCTTTCATTTTTAAAATACCGTAAAATTCGCTGAAACTTTTAGCCTTGTTCATCCGCCACCACTGCTCCAGAGCTTTGGCTTCAAACAAAGAGGGTGTTCTTACGGAGTAATATCCAGAGTCGTTTTTCAGGGTTGGACCGTAGATGCTCTCATAATACTTTTTTGAAACCTTTAGTGGGATGCCTAAAATTTTAACGATGATTTTTGCCTTGTATTTTTTGAGTTTTAGATATTGATTGTCAACCCGATAAAACTCTTTTTTTTTGGGGTGCATTTCCAATTTAAAAACATCTGTTTTGTCGGGTTGATTAACAGTATGAGCCCAAGCTATATTTCTGTTGGCTCCGATCAATATATTGGGACTTCCTGCAAACAATGCACCAATGATATCGGTTCCTTGTTCACTGCAAAGGTGAACTTCATACCATGAGGTGGGACCATCAAGTGGCTGATGGGTATTGATTGCCAAATAGGTATTGCCGTCTTTGGTTTTGGAGCTGTTGAACCCAAAAGTATTGGAGCCTTTTACGTCATCCTCTACGTGCTTGTAGTTAAGTTTATTGCCCAGTATTTTTTTTACCCAAAAATCACCTCCAGAAGAAACAAAAAGTTGCAATTGAGCATAGATAAACATTTTTTTGGGGGTAATGGGAAATAATTTTTTACTTAAAACTTTTTTTGGATGTAACTGAGCATATCGGTTGATCCCCTGACTGTAGGCTTCCATTATTAACCTGTATTCTGGACTAATTTCTTTTTCGAATTTCTCACTGAAAAGTCGTTCACTCCCAATAAATTGAGTGATAAAATCTACACCAAAGCCTTTTTTTCCAATTAGGTCACTCAATAGAGCATTTCCTGCCAAGTATGCCTGTTGTATGGTCTCGAAATCATCTTCTGCGTGAGCCCAAGCCAATCCATAGGCCAACTCAGCATCTGTTTTTGTGAAAATATGTGGTACGCCAAAAGTATCCCTAACAATCTGAATATTATCTGGATTAATTTGTCCGATTACCTGAAAATGAACAAAGTATATTAATGATATACATAAAAGCTTAACTTTCATTTTCATTTTTTTTTAAAGGCGTATACACCCATTGGAAATAATAGGAATAAAAACCAAATTTTGGTTAAATAGGTAAGAAGAACCGATACCAACAATAGAATAATGGTTAACAACCATCCACTGCCTCCAAATTTATTAAAGTTGATCATACACAGGCTCCCTCAGTCCAACTATTTAATCCATTGATATCAGCAAAGCAACTATTGGAGTAGGTTCTATTGTCACAACCACAAACAGGTTTATATATTTCTATACAGGCTTTGGTTAGGTCTATTTTATTAAGATCAATACAATCTGAAATTTGTTTTTCTTTTTCGCAAGCAAAAAGCAGAGCTATGGTTAATATCCAACGGAAAAAGTCTTTTTGCATATGCCTAGTAATCAAAGATTTATTTTGATAAGCTCATCAACATTATGGTTAGCTGCCCAAGCTGTCAATAACTTATATTTCAAATAAAGGTTTTGGCTGACAGTCTGAACCCCACTTGTTATGAATCCTACTATTATGGCCTCAAAATCATTTTCTAATTTATTGCCGATACAAATGGTTTTAAAATTTAAATTTAACAAAAGCTTTTAATTCTCCACAGTATCATAAAATCAATTTCTAATTATTTTTTACAGCATGGTGATAGATTAAAGAGAAAACTAAAATGAAATCATTAATGAAATTAAGGAAATAGATATAATTAATGTGTTAATAAATTGAAATCCATTAAATAATTGGATGGTTTGATTTAAGTGGATTAAAAAATAAATTCTAACTAATTCATCAGCATTAAATGTTTTCTTATTTTTAAATAAAATTTGAAAATATATATTTATTATGCCTAAGATTGGGATTATTCTTACATTGATTATTTATATTTTTATGGGTATTTGTCTTCTGTTGATGCCATAAATTTTTAGGTTTTTCGATAAATCTGCCTTCTGACTAAAGAGGATATACAATCTTGGTGTTTGTCGTTTCTAGTGGTTTGTTTTTTGGACATAATCTTGTTTTAGGGCAAAAAATACATCTTCTATTTGATGATTCATCGTCTTTACCATATTTTATAGTTTTTGGATTAAAATATATAGACCTTTCTTTTACCTCATTATCATGACTTTATCTGAAATTTAAAACGACTCAAAGGCGTTTTGTGGGATAGATAAAGTGGATGCTTAGGGGATCCATTTCGATTGGTTCCAAAACAGTAGGGCCGGTCTATCATTTGCTTTAACCATTCATGGATTTTTCCTGCATTTCCCCATCCCAAAACGACTTTTTCACATTGGCTTTGCATTTCTTTTAGGTGAAAAATATTAACGGTCTCATGGTGAATTATGTGATCCGTAAGTCTTTTAGGATTGGAGGTGATATAGCTGTGAATATTTCCCAAATAAAACCCTCCATACCCCCACCTTTTACTAAAATGAATAAGTTTGGTCACAGTTTTGTCATCAGTTTCGGCGTTGGCGTGTGACGGATTTAGCAGAATAAATAGCAATAATGGCTTTTCGTGCTCCCATATTCTCCATAGTTGGTATCTCCTATTCTTCTCAATTACAGCCCCTTTGGTCATGGTTCCTTTTTCGATAAAATTTTAACTTTTTCTATCACCGCTTGACCAAATAAACACAAACCTGAATTGGTAACAATCAAGGCTACCGTACCCCACAATACCCAATTATCACTATGATTATATTTCAACATAATAGCTTCTCCTAAAATTGATAATCCCATTCCAAAGATCAGCAATCCAGCTATGGAATACCTCATCCATTTATTTTCCATTTTTATTCACTTTATTTATAATTAATCTTATTATGTATTGATTCTCAACGTTTTTTAAATCATGTTTTGCTTTAATTTTACTAAAAATAAAAAAAAATGGAAAATTTAAAAATAAGTAATAGCTGTGTGAATTGTGGAAATCTCAATCATAGCTTTAAAACTTGTGGTATTCATCAAGTTGAGGTAAATGAGAAGTTAACTTGTGACGAGTTTGAAGTTCACACTTAACCCTTAATAATTGAGTTCTATTGCGGATGTTATTAGTCTTAACTTTTGAATATTAAATCATCACTAATGAGCATCAGTTTAATATAAATATTTCTTATTTTGGGTGCTTATAGCTTTATTAATATAATTAAGATTCAATATTCACTGTACTATTCTATTTTCTCTGATTTCAAGTATATCGGGGTTGAATTAATATCTTTGTGTAAATCAAAATAAATGAAAAAAATATTGCTAACACTCCTTATTTTAATTGTCCTAGTAGTAGGATACTTATTCTTCGCCTTTGTGTTAAATCCTAAAAGCCCAAAAGCTCAGGTTACGTACAATTTTGAAGAATTGAATTTAAGTGTTAATTACTCAAGACCCTATAAAAGAGACCGACTGCTGTTTGGTGCTTCAGGTGAAAATCCTTTACTACCCTACGGTCAATATTGGCGTTTGGGTGCCAATGCTCCCACAGTTTTTAAAACCAACCAGGATATAAAGTTTGCAGGGCATAACTTAAAGTCAGGTTTGTATTCACTTTATGCTGTTCCCTATGAGGATCATTGGCAGATTATTTTAAATTCTCTGATCAATTCTTCTGGATATGAACAACCGGATGCCTCTTTTGATGTCCTTTCAACACCAATTCAGTTGAGCAAATTGACAAAAGACGTTGAGCAACTCACGATTTCATTTAATCCTATTGACAATATTACTCAAATGCGAATTGAGTGGGGAAATAAACTCATTATT